>NZ_JAVKGQ010000022.1:0-43157 GCF_031432255.1 Agromyces aerolatus
AACCGGCACCCGCCGGACAAGCCTCCGAATAGGAACGAAAGTCAGGCCGATTCAAACAGCACAGCCATGCTGTCTCCGAAGTTCAGTTCAACACTCATGTCGCTTCAATCTGTGGGTACGCGCTTTGCAGGCCGAGAACCTATCGCCAACGTACGAGCTTGCGTCCCTGCTTCTGCATCTCAAGCTTGGCGGGGCACCTGTGGTCGGGTCCAGAGCGACAAGTCCAAGCGTCGGTTCGTAGAGTTTCTCGACGCTGACCAACGCCTTCGTCGAGGTTATCTCCGCGAGCAGAGCCCACCCCTGCTGTTGGCCAGATCCACGATCGGCTCGACCTCAAGTCACAAGTTGTGCGGATAACCTCGCTCGTAAGCGTCTTCTGGACTCCCTACCACTGGTCAGCCGCTGAAACTCTCTTCATCGATGCCGATCAGGTCCCACGACGCAGTGACGAGGAGGTCTTCGTCACCAGAGACCTCAGCGAGCCCGGGGACCCATGCCATGAACTGCTCGCCAAGGGGCGTCTCCATCCGATATGTCTTGGCCTCGGGCCCCGCCTCGGGAGCGAGACCGGTCTCCCTGGCTGTCATTTCAGGGTGACGCATAACGATCTGTGGTGTGGGGACTTCTGCGCCGCCGACGTTGAGTGTCCCGGCAGCGGCGACCACTACCTGCGGCGGGTTGCCTTCGGGGGCCGTTACCGTGACCGGATGACGCATGGCGTGGACGACATGACCCTCCAGCAACAAACGAGCGCGACGTAGCCGGACACGATCACGGTCATCAAAACGGCCGTTGCAGGGCTGGAGGGGTTGTCTAGTGAGACGCTCGATCCTCACGATGTCTTCGACCGTCTCCGCGATCACCGCCAGCTCCCGCTGTTCCTCGTCGGGGATAGATGGCGGGTCAAGCGCCAGCAACTCGCTTCCTCCTACTTCGAAGGCCACCGCGGTAGAGCGGCGGAGCTGAAGCATGAAGCGCGTCGATGCGAGCTTGAGGTCATTGGTCGAGTCGAACACTTCCCAACCTCGGAATTGCGCGTCAGTCATTCGCTCGCCTTGAATGCCGAAGGAGAACTTGAACATGACGCTGCCGGCTACTAGTACATCCCATTCAGCGAAGGTAGTGTCACGGCGGCGACGAGCGACGGCCGCATCGTAAGCCTCCGTGATACTGCCGTCGTCGTCGCGCAGCACGACGCGGACATGGTTGGTCGGGTCCTGCCTGAGCAGTTCTGTGACGGTGAAAGCGCTCCAGTTCTCGGTCAGCCCGAGAGAGTCGCGCATGTCCGGCACCTCGCTACCCAACGGCGCAACGTATGCCCTTGCCTCTTCAACCAGTTCGGACGTACCGACGGTGACATCGTCCTCCCACGCCGAGTTGTCCAGGGCGAGCAGCTGTGCATCCCGTAGCGACTCGACTATGCGCAAAGTCGCTACCGTCAGCGCTGCCATGTGGGAGAACACGCGGACCGCTGCGGCATATCGCTCGCGGAGAGGGAACGCGAGTGCCTCCTGTTTCGGTCCTTGAGCATCAGCATGGACGAGGTCGGCGTACAGCCAAGCGGCGGCGAGCTGCGTGTCCGAGACCCTGTTGGTCACGTCGGTCCCATCAATGTGGGCCGATTGCACAGAGTATGCCTGGACTTGGGTTCCTTGAATCTCGGAAGCGTCCCAGGCACGCCGAAGGTCGTGCAGGCGCGCTCGTAGCGCGTCGTCAACATCGGCTTCACTGATGAGGTGCTTGATCGCGTCGAAGACCTTCACGTAGTAGACGGGCTCGGACTTCACTGTCAACGGCCTCACCCTCGAAGCCAGTGACTCGAAGACCTCCTCATCAGCAGGGAGGCGCCGTGTGATGGTCATTCGCCCGGTCACGTCAACGTGACCGTCGAAGCTTCCCTGTGCGTGCCGCAGCAACTCTTCCTGATTCTGGACGATCGAGTGCGCCTGGACTCGCCGCGCACGCAAGACGAACCGCCGCAGTATCTCGTGATTGTCCATCCTCGCCATACCGTCAATTGTCCCCCGTGCTAGTGCTCCCCCGCGAAGCCCGACCGGTTCCGAGGAAGTCAAGTGGTCGAGACCCCAGCTCGTTCCTTCGGACGCGGATGAGTTGGATGAGGCTGACGGGTCCGATCCAGAGGAACTTGAAGGCGTTCCAGACGAACAGCAGGACCAGCAGGCAGAGCCAACGGGGACCGCCGTCGTTGATGATTGTGGTGCAGATCGCGGCGGCGTAGAGGTAGGGCACGGACAGGAGCATCGCGGGGACGCCCCACTTGAGGCCACGCCTGATGCGGATGGCGTTGAGCAGCAGGTTGGTGGGTGCGTAGCGGAGTACGCAGTAGCCTCGTGCGCTGAGTGCGACTGATGTGCGGAGCATCGCGGGTCTCTCTTTCCTCGTCATAGCGCGACGGTGTTCCGTCGTGGAGGCGGCTATGAACCGAGTGCCCTCGAAGGGGCCGTCCCGTAGGACCCGCGTAGCTGAAGAACCTGCCTCGTCGTCCAGTTTACGACCGTGCTCTGACAGAGGGAACCCGTCGGCGGCCGGCACGCGTGTACCTCGTCGGTGACCTTGGAGCGAGAGGACACCAATAATGGCGACACTGGCGGAGCAGATGCAGGGTGAGCGGATGGCGCGGGTTGCTGTCAATGATCGCCGAGCCCAACGATGCGGCCTCCGGACACGTGCTGGCTCGCGTCGGAGGGGTTGAGACGCTGCGGCTGATCGAGGCGGACGATCCGGTGCCGGGTCTTGCTCGCGCCGACGCGCTGATGTGGCGCGAACGCCTCGGTGCGCGGATCACGCCGGCCCTGCTGGGCCACGTGGCCGAGACTCAGGGTGGGGCGTTCGGCACGCTCATCCCGTCGGACGAGGACTGGCCGGCCGGTCTAGATGATCTGGGCGACCGGGCCCCGTATCTGCTGTGGACGCGCGGAGCGACTTCCTTCCTGAGTAGGGCGCTGAGCGATCGGGTCACGTTCACGGGCGCCCGCGCCTCGACCGGCTACGGGGAGCATGTCACCGGCGAGCTGGTGACGGGTATGGCCGATGAGGAACGCATCATCATCGCGGGTGGTGCCTACGGGATCGAAGGAGCCGCGCATCGCGGCGCTCTCACGGCCGGCGGGCAGACTGTCGCGGTCCTCGCGGGCGGTCTTGACCGGCTCTATCCCGCTGGTCACAGTGAGCTGCTGAATCGGGTTGGCGACGTCGGCCTGCTGGTGAGCGAGCTGCCGCCAGGGGCCGCGCCGACCAAGCACCGGTTCATCGCACGGAACCGGCTGATGGCGGCGCTGTCGGGCGCGACCGTGATTCCCGAGGCCGGTGTGCGGTCAGGGTCGATGAGCACTGTCCTTGCGGCACGTGACATCGGCCGAGGCGTCGGTGCGGTGCCTGGCCCAGTGACCAGCGCCGCCAGTAGCGGGACGAACGAACTCATCCGACAGGGCCTCGCGACGCTCGTTACCCAGCCCAGCGACGTGATCGCCTTGCTCGACGCCGATGCGCCCGGCCGCGCGGTCACACCGCCGGAGGTCGGATGGGACTTCGGCCAGCGGCGGCCGTCACCGGGCACGCCGGGACGCTCGATCTGACGACTCCCCCAACCTTTCCTTGCCGTTCCGAGTCGGGGTGGTTACAGGCGCGGTGCGGATCGGGTGACGGCGCTTGGCCGTACCTGGTCCTTCGTCGGGTCGTCGCCTGCGATGGACCGTGCGCGGTTGAGGGCGGCGCGCGCTCGTGCTGCGTCGATCTTCTGGCTGGTGCTCTCTGCCGCCGGGCCAAGCGGGTTCCCGTTGTCGGTGATCTGGTTGCGGTCGCGGTAGGCCGCGATTGTGCGGGCGGCGCGCCACCACGCGGCGTGCTCCTTCGCCTCTTTCGGTGGAGTGCCGAGCTGCGCCGTCCACAGCTCCGTGTCGGTGAGGGCACTGTGGAGCACGGCGTCGGCGCGTTGCTCGATCAGTTCGCGGCGTTCGTCCAGGGCGTGGCGCATCTCGGCAGCCATCGGAGCGGCGGCTTCGGGGATAAGTCCGGCGATCAGCCGTGGTGTTTTGCGGGTGCGGCCGGACCCGGCCGGCCGCGCTGTGGCGCGTGCGAGGCGGGCGTGGACGACGGAGGCGATGTCGTCGGCATCGTCCAAACTGCGCGCGGCGATCAGCCTCGGGAGCAGGGCGTCGAGGTCGTGGTGGTTGGCTTCGGCGTGCCGCAACTCGGCAGAGAGAGCACCGTAGGCGTCGGAGTCGAGCACGTCGCCGACCTGCTCGGGCGTGAGCCCGGACGTGCTGAGCAGGCTTGCCCAGCGGTCGTGTTGGGCGGCTTGGGCGATCGTCTCGTACTCCGCCGCGAGCTGAGTGATCGAGCCCCAGTGTTCTTGTTCGGCAGTGATCGTCTCGTGCGCCGACATCTCGGCGCCGACGTGCTGGAGCACGCCATGCAGGACGCTGCGGGCGGTGACGTTGGGGTTGTCGCCGGGGTGCGGCTCAGCGTGCTCTTGATCCTCGCGGTCGACGGCGACATAGGCGTAGTTGCCTTCCGCGCCGCGAGTCATCGAGACATAGAAGTTCTCCCGTGTGGTCGTCGGGGTGACGACGACGTGCGAGGTGTCGGTGGTCACGCCTTGAGCCCGGTGCGCGGTGATCGCGTAGCCCAGGTCCAGGTGCTCGCTCACATAGTCAGCGGGCAGGACGATCCCTCCGCCGAACCTGCGCGCGGCCGGGCGGATGTTGACCGACCCGTCGTCACGGACGTTGGTGACGATCCAGCGGGCGCCGTTGCGGACCCAGGTTCTGCCGTTGCGGAGCCGGCGGTCGTTGTGGCGGGTGATGACCAGATCGCCTTCGGAAGCGGCGGTGCCATCGTGCAGACCGACCTCGCGGGCCGGGTTCACGGCACCGTCGATGATCCGGTCGGCCCGTGCTCGGGCGTTGAGGGTTGTGACGGTCTCGTGGGTCTCGGCCATGAGGATAGACGCTCGGCCGGTGGAGAGGTCGCGCTGCCAGGAGGTGTAGGCGGCGTCGATCATCGCCTCGGCTTCGCCGCCGGTGATCCGACCATGCTCGATCAGCGTGTCGATCGCTTCGGTTCGGCCGTGGCGGAACTGTAGGGAGGTGGTCTTCTCCCAGGCGTGGGTGAAGCGGTGCAGGTCGTGAAGCTCCGGGGCATCGTCGCGGGCGTGGACGAGCAGGCCGAACGCGCCGCCTGCGTCGACCGATTGGAGCTGGCCCCAGTCTCCGACCAGCAGGGCTTTCGCTCCGGCCTTCTCGACCTCGCGGGTGATCCGGTCCAAAGAGGCGGTGCCTGCGAGGGAGGCTTCGTCGATGATGACGAGCTGACCCGCATCGAACGTGGTTCCGTGCATGAGGTGGTTCTGCCACCACTTCGCCGTGTTCTCGCATCTGATCCCCAGATCGTCGGCGAGGACCTGGGCGGCGACCGCCGAGGGCGCCAGCCCGACCACAGACCCGGCGCCGTGCCCTTTCTCCCATGCCCGGCGCAGCGCGCTCATGGCGGTGGTCTTCCCGGCGCCGGCCGGGCCGACCAGCACGTCCACGACCCGACCGGAGACGGCGATCGCGGCCAGGGCGGCGGCTTGATCTTCGCCGAGCACCCGGCCACGGGCGTCGGGTTTGCGGGCGACCCGCTCCACCGTCTCCAACGGCACCGCGGGTCCGGTCGTCGCCTCTGCGCGGGCCAGGAGGCGGTCTTCGGCGGCCAGCAGCGCCTCGGACGAGAACAGCATGGAGTGCCGGGGACGGAACCGGGTAGTGCCGTCCGGGCGGCGGAACTCGAGCGGGCTGGTCGCCAGCTCTGGCGGGGTGAGCCGCAGAGAGGCGCGCTCGGCCGCGTCCACGACCAGGCCGGTGATCGCTTCGCGGTCTTCGATGCTGGCGAACCGCCAGCCCATAAGCTGCCGGGATGCTTCGGCGTGCAGGTTCCACCGTGTCCAGGTCGAACGCTTCTCGCCGACCGTCTCCATCACGGCCTGCCCGATCTCTCCCACCACGTCTAGCGGCACGTCATCGGCACGCAGCACTCGGCGGTAGTTGCGCCGCTGGTCAGGGCGAGCGCCCATCCGGTCGCGTCCTGGCCGAGTAAGTGGCCGGCGCGCTGCCGCCACTCGCCGGTGAGGTCGGCGAGTGATCTGACATGTTTCTCCGGCCGGGTGGCGAGTGTCGCCTGCGCCCGAAGTTTCAGCACCGTCCGCGCCGAGGGTTGCCTGCAGTGCTTGGCGACGTACTCCGCAATGAGGCGATCCTTCTCGGCCTCGATGTGCCGGGAGCGGGTGGAGAACTCGGCCACCAGCTCGTCGGGCACGCCCTCGATTTCCCATGCCGGGTTCCGATCCCGACCGCGCGCTCGCGCCTCCCACCCCAGGCCAAGGGTGCGGGTCAGCCGGTCGGCCAGGGCGGCGTTGTAGAGCTCGGAGACGGCGACGACCGCGGAGTGCATCGGACGCCCGGCGAGGGTTCGCCAGCGGCCGTCTTGGACAGTCATGACCTTGTTGCTGATGACGACGTGCGTGTGGAGCTGGGGGTCGCCGGAGCGGCTGTCGTAGTGATCGAACGCGGCAGCGGCGACGCCGGCGACATCGACGTGTGCAACCGCTCCGTCCGGGCCGGTTGCGCCCACGCGGGTTGCTGCAACCTCTCGTTCGAGGAACGCAACCAGTCCTGCAACCGCCGCGTGATGCGCATCTGCGATCAGCGATTGCGTGCCCGCGTCCGCGACCGCCCAGATCGCGGAGACCGACTTCGGCACGCTGAACGTGAAGTCGAACCCCGCAACGGCCCTTCTGGTTCCTCGCTCGGCTTCCTCGGCCTCGATCATGGCGACCTCGCGTGCCTTGGCTGCTGGCCCGAGTTCGGGATCGAGCGCGTCGACGCGCTGCTGGACGCGTTCAGCGATGGAGGCGAACTGCTGATAGGCGCGTCCCAGTGGCTCGCCGGCGATCGGGTCGTGACCCATCCCGATCAAAAGCTGTAGTTGCGCCTCGGAGACCTGGGCGCCCTCGACCAGCTCACCGTGCCCGAGACGGCCAAGGCCCGAGCCCATCCAGAACCCCGGCGGGCTGCCCGCCTCGGCGTAGTACCTCGTCAACGGCGTCGAGAGCGAGCGGTCGCCGTCTCCTGCGGCGACCGATTTCAAGAGGTACTTGTAGCCATCGCCCGCGCTCATCACGCGCATCGAAACCGTCACCGTCACGCCTCCTTCTCCTGGCACCAGGTGGGACGTCACTCGACCGGGCAACGCCCTCCATCAGCACCGCCCTCGCACGGCGGCCTCGTCTGAAAGACGTGTGGCAGTCAGGCGAGGCTGTGGCGGACACCCGCGGGGACGGACACGTCCGAGGATGCAGCACGGGAGGGATCGCTTGAAGACAGGAAGAGGCCGTGCAACTGAGCGGATGACCTGGGGTGACCGCTCGGCCACGGCGTCGTTTAGTTGGACGCTGTGATGGCGCTCAGCCGCCTGAGACGCTTGGCACAGTTTCTCGAGTGTCAGGGCACGACGAACGTTCGAGCCTGGTTACCCCCACGCCCCGAGTTTGTCGGGGTTGCGGACGGCCCAGACGTGTTCGATTTTGCCGGCTCGGTGGCTGAGGCTGACGACCGCGAGTGTGCGTCCGGCCCCGGTTGCGACGAGCCCGAGTTCGCCGTTGACGAGGTCTTCGCGGATGGTGAGGTCGGGCTGCCGCTCGTGGACGCCGAGCAGGAACTCTGCGATGGCTTCGGCGCCGAGCAGCGGCTCGAGTGCGGCGGAGACGAGACCGCCGCCGTCGGTGATGGCGGTGGCGTCCGGGTCGAGCAGGCTGATGAGTGTGGCGAGGTCGCCGGTCTCCCATGCCTCTTTGAAAGAGCGGACGACGGCGGTGTGCTCGGCTGGGTGAACCGTTGTGCTGCGAGCGCTGTGCACGCGGCGGCGTGCGGAGGAGGCGAGCTGTCGGCAGGCTTCCGGGGTACGGCCGACGACGTCGGCGACTTCGGGAAAGGTGTAGCGGAACACGTCGTGGAGGATGAACGCGACCCGCTCGGCGGGGGTCATGGATTCGAGCACGATCAGTAGCGCCATTGAGACTGATTCGTCCAGGCTGACCCGTTCGGCGGGGTCGATGGGGGCGCCGTCGTGGTGGCTGGTCCAGGTACCGGGCGTGGGGATCGGTTCGGGGAGCCATTCGCCGACGTACTGTTCGCGGCGGGCGCGGGCGGTGGTGAGCATGTCCAGTCCGATGCGGCTGGCGGTCTTGATGAGCCACGCTCGCGGGGAGCCGATCTGGCGGCGTTGGGTGTTGCTGAGTCGGTACCAGCGGATGTAGGTCTCTTGAACGGCGTCTTCGGCGTCGGCGAGAGAGCCGAGGAGCCGGTAGGAGAGGCCGAGGAGGACGCTGCGCTCGCGAATCGCGTCACCAAGCTCGGGTGGTTCGGTGGGCCCTGCGCGACGTGGCTTGCTCAATCGTTCCTCCTTCCATCGACCAGGCTTCCCGTTCCGATTCGACGCGTGGTGTCTATCGGATCACATGCCCGTGAGAAGAAGACGAGACAGCCCGGCGAACTGTGAGGCGGTCGCAGGTCACGGCTAATGATCCTGAGCCACTTCTTCGGCGAGGGCAACCGGACGGTTGGCGGGATCGGTGGTGAGTTCGAGAGCGGTGGGCGGCAGGATGCGGTCCTGGAAGAACCAGCGGGACAATGTCACTCTCACGCGGTCGCGGGAACGGATGCGCCCCGTCTTGTCAGGTCGGAGCACGAGCGGTTCATAGCTGTCGTGGTCGACGAGCCGCCACCGTTCGTAGGCGTCGACGGGGTGGTGGACTTCGACGTACTCGCCGCCGGGATGACGGACGATCCGGCCGGTCTCATACCCGTGGAGGGCGATCTCGCGGTCCTTGCGTTGCAGACCGAGGCAGATGCGTTTAGTCAGGACGAAGCCGGCCACCGGGCCGAGGATGAGGGCGACCTGGAGGGTGAGCACGATCCCTTCGATGCTGAGCGAGAAGTGCAGCGCGATGAGGTCGCTGCCCGCCGCCGCCCACAGCACTCCGTAGAACACGATCCCCGCGAAGCCGGTGCCAGTGCGGGTCGGGGCATGGCGAGGTCGGGTCAGCAGGTGGTGTTCACGCCGGTCACCGGTGATCCAGCGTTCGATGAACGGGTAGACCATCGCTGTGACAAGGAACAACACGCACACTCCGACCGGGACCAGAATCGCCAACGTCCACGTGCGATCGAACAACACGAACTCCCAGCCCGGAGGGACAAGGCGCTGCGCGCCGTCGAGGAACGCGAGATACCAGAGCGCCCCGGCACCGGCTGATGCGTTGCCCGGATCGGCCGGCCCATAGGTCCAGATCGGGTTCACGGTCACGATCGCCGCGATCCCGGTGAGCACGCCAAACACGATGAAGAACAGGCCCACGCTCTTCATCGCCGCAGCACCCAATGGCCGCCCGACGACGTTGCTTTCCGTTCTGCCGGGGCCAGGGAACTGTGCAGGCTTGTGCAGGGTGGCGAGGATGCCGTTCACGACCATCAGCACGGCGATGATCGCCGGCAGCACAAGAATGTGGAGCGGGTAGAACGTGGTGATCGCGCCGGCGGGGAATTCTCCCTGGAACACCAGGGATGACAGCCACGTACCCACGACGGGGATCGCCTTGAGTATCCCGTCCAGCACAGCCAGGCTGCTGCCGGAGAGCATGTCGTCGGGCAAGACGTGGCCGGTCAGCCCCGCTGCCATGCTCGCGAACAGGATGCCGAACAGGAGCAGCCAGTTCAGCTCACGCGGCTTGCGGAACGCGCCCGTGAAGAACACGCGCAGGATATGCAGCAGGAGAGCTGCGATCATCAGCGACGCGCTCCAGTGGTGAAGTTGCCGCATCAGCAGGCCGCCGCGGACCTCGAAGGAGATGTCCAGGGTCGACTCCAACGCACGGGACATCTCAACCCCCTGGAGCGGGATGTAGGGCCCGTCGTATTGCACAGCAGTGGTTGACGGGTCGTAGAAGAACAGCAGAAACACTCCTGTGAGCGAGCAGACGAGGAAACTCACTACGACGACGTGCCCGAGCAACAGTGACCAGTGATCCGGGAACGCCCGGCCCCGCCAGACGCGGACCATCACACCGATGCGTGTCCGATCATCCAACCACCGGGCGACCCGATCGGTGACCTGAGTACTCCCCCGCGCTGACCCTGCCAATCCTGCCCCTTTCGTCACCGAGGGGCCGGAAAGCCCGGCCCTCAATGAGGACGACGCAGCCCCCCAGACCGTGAGGTGGCCGCCCCACTGCTGGTGGCGCCTCACACTCTGCGGCGCCATCTCGTCTCTTCCCCAGAGCGGGCGACCGTCTTGCTCACCAGGCCGGACGCACTCAACGGCGCCGACCACGGACACCAATCGCGGAACGATCAGAGAGGAAGGCCGGACATGTCCAGTCCCGTCACGTTCATCAACATCATCGACGTCGACCCGTCCAAGCAGCAGGAGGTGATCGACATCCTGAATGAAGGAACCGAGCAGGTCATCTCCAAGCGGCCCGGATTCATCTCCGTCACGGTCCTCGCCAGCGCCGACAAGAGCCGCGTCGTCAACATCGCCCGCTGGAAAAGCGCCAACGACGCGAAGGCCACCCAGAAGGACCCCGCCGCGGCCGCATACGCCGAACGCACCGCCGCCATCGCGATGCCTAGCCCCGGCATCTACGCGGTCGTCTCCGAGCACACTGCCTGACGATTCCGGTCAGCCTGGCGGACCACCTGTCCTCGGGCCGTCAGGTTCGACCGCATCGCTTCTTCACCACTCGCTTGAACTGCCACATGCGTCCGCGGCCCGACCACAAGCGTGGAGGAGTCACGCGATCATGTCAGCACGCCGCCAACCTGCGCGAGCGCTGCATCCTCGCCGAGGTCCACACTTCCGGCGCGACACATGATGCATCAGCGACCGGTGCGGTCTGACATAGGCAGCACCAACCGCGACCTCAACGCCCCTCAAACCCCGGCGAACTCCCCCGGTAGGCTTGAACGCCCCGGCATTGGAAGGAGACAGACCATGCTCGACGAACTGCTCGACCTCGAACACCAGGGATGGAAGTCCCTCTGCAACAGCACTGGCGCCGACTTCTACGGACGAATCATGACCAGCGACGGTGTCATGGTCCTGGCCCATGGCCAGGTCTTCGACCGCCAGGCGGTCATCGACTCCCTGAACGAGGCGCCCCCGTGGCGGACCTACGACATCACCGACGAGCGACTCATCTCTCTAGACGAGCATCGCGCGATACTCGTCTACACCGGCCGCGCCTACCGCGACGAGAATCAACCCGCGTTCAACGCACTCATGTCCAGCGTCTACACGCGGAACGACGGCAACTGGCGACTCGCGCTCTACCAGCAGACACCAGTCCCTGCTCGGGCGTAGAAGCAAGGCCCCTCAAAGAAACCTCCCGTCACTCAGCGTGGGTTGCGCACGGCAGGGTTCACGATGCGAGGGACACCCACGATGCTGACAAGGATCGCGGCGGCGGTGAAGGGGATGATGCCGAGGGCGAGCATGGCCGTGCCGGTATCACCTGCGAAGCTGATGGCGTCATGGGTGAGGACGAGCTGGGCTCCGGTCTGGAAGGCGGTGTGGAACCCGATGGGCATCCAGATAGATCCGGTGATCAAGCGAAGGTAGCCGAATCCGATCCCCATCGCGAGGAAGAGCGAGAGGTCGATCGGGTTCCAGTTCTGCCGCAGGAGCCCCGCAAAGAGGGTAAAGAGGATGGCCTGGATCGTGACGGCCCCCCACCCGCGGGTGACCGCGCCGAGCGCGCTCGTGACGTAGCCCCGGAAGACGGCCTCCTCCGGAAGTGCCTCGGTGAGAAACACCGCGAGGAGGAGAAGGAACACCGTCCGCGTGAGTTCCGGCACGGGAACGGCGATGGAAAGCGGGGCGCCGAGGAGCGCGAACACTCCGAACGTCAACGCGGCCGGGACGATCCAGACGATGGCGCCCCACACCGCCAGCCGCCAGCCTGTACGGATGTTCGTCAACCCGGCGTCACTCATGCGTTCGCGGTCGATACGGCGGACCAGCATGGCGATCACGGCGAGCGTGAGAGCACTGACCATGACGCCTACGGCGATCCTGATCGCCAACGTCATCGGGTCAGAGGGGTCGCGCGGGGCGGGCAGTAGGGCCGAGACGATGCCCAGGCCCGCGCCGAGTGGGAGAACCGCGAGCGCGATCTTCCACGCTGCGGACACGAGCCGGCGCGACAGTGGTGCAGAAGTGGTCGTCATGGGTTTGATTCCTCCGTGTCGCTGCGAGGGCGGGGTGGGCGCGTTTCGGCCTCCAGGTGCCGTCGGCATGGATCGATCGAAGTGTGCCGCTCGCTCCACCCGTACGGCGGGCGGTAGTCGCGTATCAACGCATCCTCCTTGAGACGAAGTCGGCGATCTCTCGCGCCGCGTTCTCCGCGCCAACGGCCTGCGTCTTCTCCTGGAGTTCTTCGGCGGCGCGGCGCATGGCGGTGTCGGTCAGGAGCGTTGTGACGATGCCGGGGAGCCGCTGCCGCTTGATGTCGCGAGGTGTGAATCGTGAGGCGTTGCCGTAGCGCACGCACTCGTCGATGTTGAACCGTTGTTCTGTCTGCAGGCCGATGCCTGCGAAGGGAACTCCGGACGCGCATGCCGTCTGGACGGTGCCTTCGCCGCCGTGGACCACCGACGCGTCTATGAGTCCGGCGAGTTTGTGGGCGGGCAGAAAGTCATACACGTGAACGTTGGAAGGCAGATGCTCGCGGTCGCCCTGATGAAGGTAGTGGCCGACGCTGGAGACGATCTCAACATCGAGCTCTCCGACTTGATGAAGGATGTCCAGCGCGAGCTGACGGTTCCCCGACGACCCAAGACCGACATAGACGACGGGCCGACCGCTCTCGGCAAGAGCAACCACCGAGGCGGGAACCTCGCCCTCTGATTGCGAGAAGACAGCACCGACGGCGATCTCCCCGGAACTCATCGCTTGCGCGTCGAGATAGGGGAACAGCGAAGCGATGAGATTGAGGTCGGCGTCGAGGGCGTCCAGCGTGCGCGATGGCAGTCGGACTCGATACTCCCCCGCGATCCGTCGAAAAGAAGAAGGCTTCCAGCGGATCTTCGGAGCGACGACTCGTACGAGCCGCCCTGCCAGCCGATTGATCTGCCTGCCGATCCACGTGTGTCCCTGCATTACGGGGAACGTGTTCATGGCAGCGAGGTGGCTCCGGCTCATCGCGTACGGCCGAACGTAGACCAGCGGTATGCATGCCGCTCGGGCAGAGACGAACGTCGAGAGCGTCGTGCCGATGACCACGCAATCCGGCACCCAACGCCTGAACAGAGCGAGCTCGCTTGCGACCCGTTCCCGCACCATCGCCGAGGTGAACGGATGGCGGAAACGTCGACCCTGATCGGCTGCGATCAACTGATCCGCCTCGTCTTCACCCAGTTCGGGAGCCAGGAGCTCGATCGTGAACCCAGCGTCGCCTACGTGGTCGGCGAATCGTCGCGAATACCCCATGAACCGCACCTCGTGCCCCGAGCGCCGCAGCTGTCGTGCAACCTCGATCGCCCGGCTGGTCTCGCCCAGATTGAACGTCTCCGGCGCGAACAGCACTCGCAGCGTCCTATCCCGCCCCATCACGATTCCTCCGTGGGAAAGTAGGCGGCGATGGCGCGTGTCATCGCCTCTCGCACACACTCCGGGCGCAGGGCGATCGGTTGCGATACCTGGTGATGGCCGGCGACGGCCGCCAGGTGCGGATATCGATCGTGCGGCAGGAAGGCACCTGCCGACGAGACCGATGAGATCAGGCGATCAAGATCATCAGCGGGGCTGTCCTCTGAGCGCTGCTGCCGCGCGACGAACCGCGCACTCTCCGTCAACAGCAACACCGCGCCCAACCGTTCGCCATGCGGGAGGGTACTGGTTTCGAACAGGCACAGTCCGGCGTCGACCCATGCCGCGTTCTGAGGTGTCAGGGCGTCGATGTCTGCCGGCAGGTCGAGCATCCACGGGTCACGGGCGTACATGGAGAGAAGACTCTCCCACAGAGTCGTGAAGCGTTCGCGCCAGCTGCCGTCAAGGGTTGGCGGTTCCCCGAGTGCGGTATCGACCATTGCCGCGAGGAGGTCGTCTCGGTCAGTCACGTGCCGATAGAGCGCCATCTTCGCGCATCCGACTCCCTTGGCCACCCCCGCCATCGATACCGCCGCCAGCCCCTTGTCCCTCGCGATGGTGCCGGCGGCGTCGACGATCACCTGCAGGGTGAGTTTCGGCTTCGGCCCGCGACGAACCGTCGGCGACGTGCCCCATAACGTCGCCAGGGCGAGGCCTATCTCATCGCCGGATGTGTCCTCGCTTGCCATGACTCACATAATAGCGTCCCTCGGACGCCATAATGTGGTCATGGCTGAGCCTAATCACCGATTCGTGCGCGAGCATCACGACCAGCAACGCGATGCACTCGACTTCGCCGCGAAAGTCGAAGCGGCGTTCCACAAGCGCGCGGCAGGAGGCGGCCAAGTAGCCGACATCATGGCTAACCGCTGCTGCGGTCATACCGGGATTCACGCTCCCGGGTCCGAGCATCTGCAGGTCGCCCAGCAGGCCCGGTTTGACCTCACCTTAGGTTGAGGTGCTGGAGTCTCCCTATCGGGAACGTTTGAATAGTGAGAGGTACGCAATGAACTCGGTTTCGACGACATCGACTGGCGCTCTGCCCGGCTCAGCCGCAGGCTCACCATCGCGACTGACTTTGCCTGTGGTCCTGATCGGCGTCGCGTTGGTGGCGATGTCGATCTCCGGCACCGCCATCGCTCTGCCCGACATCGGCAAAGACCTCGACGCAGCCGGATCACCGTTGAACTGGGTGGTCGCCGGCTACAACCTCGCGTTCGCAGCGATGACCTTAGTCGCCGGTGCGGCGGCCGATCGTGCGGGGAGGCGCCGCGTTTTCATCATCGCGGCCGCGTTGTTCGCGGCTGGATTCGTTGCCACGGCGTCGGCCCCCACGATCCAGATCTTGGATGTTGCACGCGTCGTCTCCGGAGTCGGCGGGGCAGGAGTGATGGCCGCCGGCGGCGCGCTGTTGGCTCAGGGCTACGAGGGCGCCGCTCGCAATCGGGCATTCGCACTGATGGGAACCATGGCCGGCGTGGGCATCGCAGTCGGACCGACACTGATCGGCGCGTTGATCAGTGTGACGGGATGGCGCGGCAGCTTCGGCGTCTTCGCCGCCGTCGCCGCGCTCGTCACGATCGCCGCTACCCGCCTGGCCGAGTCCCGCAACGAGGCCGCCCGAACCGACTGGATCGGGAGCAGCCTGTTCGTTGTTACGTTGACCGCCTTCATGGTCAGTCTCCTCGAAGGTCCCGAATACGGATGGACACATCCCGCGGTCCTCGCCGGCTTCGGGATCGGTCTCGTTGCTGCGATCACGTTCGCGGTGTCTCAGAGGCGAAGTAGCGCACCGATCCTTGCGCCCGAGCTGGTCGCCCATCGCGGTTTCATGGGGTGGTGCCTGGCAACCCTGACTACCTCAATCGGCTTCCTTGGGGCGCTGGTGTTCCTTCCCACCTATTTGCAGGCTGTTTCCGGGCACACGCCGATCACGACCGGACTCGTCATGTTGCTGCTGACCGCACCGGTTCTCGTCTCACCGATGCTCGCAGCCACGCTCGTCAATCGAGGCGTCTCGGCGCGGCTGCTGATCCTGATCGCCCTTGTGCTGGTCGTTATCGGCAACGTCGGCCTCCTTACACTGCGCCCGGAACACACCGCAGGACTGGTATTCGTCCCGCTCCTGCTGATCGGGATCGGTATGGGCACGTCCTTCGGGATCACTGATGGTCAGGCGATGGCGCTCGTCCCTCCGCAGCTCGTTGGAACCGCGGCCGGTTTCCTGAACACGCTACGGGGCGCTGCCGAAGCGCTGGTGATCGCAGCATTCAGCGCGTCGCTGCTAGCCGTGCTGACCGACCGGCTCGGTGATGCGAAGCATGCCGCCGACGTGTCCGCCGGCCGCCTTACCGAGACTGGTAGTGCGGAGCGCGATATCGAGATCGATGCCTTCACCGGGTCGTGGCACATCACCCAGTTCGGCGTCGGCACCGTGTGCCTCATCCTCACCATCACCGTTGCGGTCCTGCTGTTCACACGCACCGGACACGCCCGCGAGAAGGAAATCAATGCCCAACACACCTGACGACCCCACGTCCTCGCCCACCCACAACGTTGACCCGGCGCAACCCCTGAGCATCGGAGAAGTCACCCGACGAACTGGCGTATCCGCGTCCGCGCTGCACTTCTACGAGCGCAAAGGACTCATCAGCAGTCAACGCACGAGCGCGAACCAGCGCCTCTACGCCAGACACATGCTCCGCCGCGTCTCCCTCATTCTGGTCGCCAGACGCCTAGGTATACCCCTCACGGACGTCGCGCGCATCTTTGCGGAACTTCCCACCGACCATGCGCCGACACATGAAGACTGGCAATACGTCTCACGCATCTGGAGAAAACAACTCGAAGACCGCCGCCGCCAGATCGAAGCCCTCGAACACGAACTCACCGGCTGCATCGGCTGCGGCTGCCTCTCCATGAAGGCCTGCTTACTACTCAACCCCGACGACAAGCTCCAAGCGCACGGCCCCGGGCCCGTCCGCATCCAAGAGCACCAACATCCATCAAGCGGCTGATGACCGTGACCGAAAGGCCGGAGGGCGGCCGACGTGGCTCGCTCTAGTTCGGATACCTACTTCTGGCGATTCACGTCACGCCGAGCGTTCTACCAGTTCAGAGAAGGTAGCCAGCAGGACCGAAACTGGCCGACCGCGCTGGACGGCGCTGACCGCTATGGCCAGGCGTTGCCATGCTCGTGCTCGCCTCGGTTTCCTTCCGCCCCGCGCGTCATGAACACGTAGAAGTTCTCCCGCGGGCCAAGGCCACAAAAGGCGGCCACGTCTGCCTCGTCGTCTATCCGAACTCGACAGCGTGGGTGCGGCTGCGGTAGTGCACCCGACTTCGGGCTCGGCGGGCCCAGTGGTAACTACGTCGAGACCCGATTGCGCACCGACGCCCGACGGTTACGTTGAGGTTGCATTGAACGTCTTCGCGCGGCAGTAGCGCGACGGCTTCGCGAGCGTCCACGAGGGGCTTCGCAAACGACCGTTTCTGTAGAGCTCCACATTTGAGTAACCAGTCGACCGACCGCATCCCGGTGGTGTGGATAGCTCACCCAGCCGTCGCATGGAGAAAACTCAGATGGACGTTAGAGACCCTATCGGGCCGATTGTCGCCCTCTGGAACAGGTCCGTCCGAAAGCACGGTTCGTTCGCATTTCCGTCGAATCAGGCTCCAGGATTAGGAAGGCGCCGCTGGGTTCAGGATCGTGATTTCCAGCCCCGCAATCAGGGTATTGAGGGCGAACTCGACCTTTGCGTCCAAGTCGCCCGCGCCATCCTCTAACGCGGCCTGCATGCGCGGCGTGGCGCTGAGGTCGGGAGCAATGGTTCTCCGCGCGTCGCTCGGGTGCGCGATATGCAGGCCCAGCACCATCGCGCCAGCAGTGTGCACGACTTTGAGCGCATCGGTCACACTGAGTCCCGCGGTCGTGAACGCCTCGAGCAGGGCTTCCACCTCGCGTACGTTGCGCTCGGTCATGGCTGGACGCGTCGCCACGAGCCGCACGACTCCTGGATGCGTGGCGAGTGCTCGGTGGATCATCCGGGCGTAACCACACAAGACATCTTGCCAAGGCGCGCCGTTGGGCAGAGTCGCACCCTCCTGGGAGGCGAGTACGTGCTCCACGATCGCATCCTCTAGGCCTCCCTTGTTGCTGAAGTGGTGATACAGCGTCATCGCTTCGACGCCGACCTCGCCCGCGAGACGCCGCATCGACAGCGCGGCCTCGCCCTCGCTGTCGATGAGTGCGACGGCGATGTCCAGAACCCGGTCGCGGTCGAGGCCCGCGTGCTTTCCCTGCGTGCGCATCCAGCCACCCTCTGCCCTTGCGTCTCTTACGGTGTAAGAGTAGCATCATCCACATCACTTACATCGTAAGAGAAAGGACAATGACGATGACGCACATGTCGACGGCGAGCGATGCCCTGGGGGCGCGGAGCTTTCCGCTCGCGATCAGTTCGCTGGCGATCATCGGTTTCGTCTCAGTGCTGGTCGGAACGGTGACTTCGATGGCCCTGACCACGCTGTCGGGAGCTTTCGGCGCGTCGACGAGCGTCATCGTGTGGGTCACGACGGCCTACCTGTTAGCGGCCGGACTGACGCTCCCGGTCGCCGGGTGGGCCGTCGACCGCTTCGGAGCCCGCCCCGTGCTGCTCGTCGGCGTCGGAATCTTCGCCGTTGGATCCCTGGCGAGCGGCCTGGCGAACTCCATCGAATTGCTCCTGCTGTCGCGTGCGCTGCAGGGTCTGGGCGGCGGTGTGCTCGAACCTGCCTGTCTCGCCCTGATTTCTCGGATCACCGAGCGTCAACGAATCGGTACAGTAATGGGAGTCATGGCGGCCGTCATCAACATCGCCCCTGCGGTCGGGCCGCTAGTCGGCGCAGCGCTGCTGTCATGGACGGGGTGGCAAGGAGTATTCTTCTTCGCCGTCCCTCCGGTCATCGTTGCAGTGCTACTCCTCGCGGTATCGCTGCGTAGGCACGAGGCATCGGACGCAAGCGGTGACGACACCGCGAAAGCCGAACAGCTGGACGCCGCCGGTCTCGCCCTCCTCGGGGTCGGATTTGCGGCGTTGCTCCTCGCGTTCGCGCAGGTCGGCGAGGACACGCTGTGGTTGGCTGCGATCGCTGGGGTAGGCGGCGTCGTCTTGCTGGCCGCGTATGTTCGCCGAGCGTTGCGCATCGACGAACCAGTCGTGAATCCGCGCCTCTTCATGGATCGCAAGTTCTCGGGTGCCGTCGCGATCATGGGCGCGGGCGGTGTACTGACGTTCTCGGTCCTGACACTTGCACCCATGCTCGCTGAGCGGGTCTGGAACCTAGAGGGCATAGCCTTTGCCATGCCGCTAGGAGCGTTCGGTCTCGGAATGCTCGTTTCCATGAGCATCTCGGGTGCAGTGTCCGATCGCATCGGCCCTCGCCCCATCGTCACCGTCGGTGCCGCAGGCGCCGCGGTCTGCCTGGCAGGGCTAGCCGTCTTGACCCCTGGGCTGACAGCGCCTGCCATCACCGGTCCCCTGCTACTCGGCGTGACGGGGGTAGCGTTCGGCACCGTCTCGGCGCCGACCTTCGCGAGCATCTACCGCATCTTGCCCCGGGCCTCGGTAGGGCGGGGAACCACGGCCGCCCTCATTGCCGTGCAGCTCGGAGCCGCACTCGGCGTGACCAGCATCGGCGCACTGATCGACGCATTAGGTGATGTGGCGTTCGTGGTCGTGCCCGCGCTCCTCGCAGTGATCATGTTCGCGGTTGCGGTCATCGCGAGATTCACACTCCCGGTCCGAGCGTCTGCAGGTAGCCCAGCAGGCCCGGTTTGACCTCACCTTAGGTTGAGGTGCTGGAGTCTTGTGATCGGGAACGTTGGAGAAGAACTTGAGAGGCGTATGCGATGCCGCGGCCGAAGATGCCAAGCAGCTCTATCACCCCTTCCTGTCCAGGAGGACCTGGCCGGTATGTGACGGCACCGGCCCTGGCATGGTCGCGCCGTGACACTCACCGGCAAGGCATACCGCGATGTCACTGAGTATCGGGTGCTCCAGGTGCGGGAGTGGATCGATGCTGTTGCCACCGCCATGAACGAGCGGCAACAGTCAGTCGATGAGGTGCTGGTGCCGGAAATGCGAAAGCGTCTCCTCATCCGGCTCCGACTCGGGCACATCGAACTCTACCGCGCCGCACCCACACTCTCAGGCGGTGAACTGCAACTGGCACGACTCTCCGCGCAGATCAGCACCGCAATGACGGGCCTGACCTACATCTTCGATGAACCCGGTACCGGCGGCCTTCACCCGGCAGACGAGCAACACCTGCTCGGTAGCTTCCGCGAACTGCGGGACGCCGGGAACACCGTTCTGTCCGTAGAGCATGACCCCGACCTGATCGCACACGCCCAATGGGTCATCGATCTTGAACCCGGCGGCGGCCGAGACGGCGGACATCGGATCTCCGAGGGCACCCCTGCCGCCGTCGCCGCACACCCGGCATCGGTGACCGGGCGCTACCTGAACGATCCGGGCCACGTCCCCCTGGTCGTCGTACGCCCAGGGGTTTGTTGTGACAACGAAGCAGGTGTCGTCGTCCTTGAACTCGGCCTCGATGAGCTTCAGGATCGTGGACTTCCCGCCGCCCCACGGGCTCTGCACGGACAACGTTAGCGGGTGGATGTTGCGTTCGCGGACTGCAGCGACGATCGGCTCGACCACCGCGTCGAACCCGAGGAGGTCCAACGAGCTGGGGTTGTCGTCCCAGAGCCGGATCTGCGGAGGGGTAGTCGTCATTGCCAACCTCGCTCTCTGGCGATGGTTCGGCTGTGCCTACTCGCCCACTACTAGTGATCCATGTCGCTCACCATTATCCCAGGGAGGACGCCCGGATCGAGGAAGGACACGCACTGGTCGCGTGCTACGAGTACCCGACTGACCGCCACGGAAGTAGGCGATGTCGTCTTCGGTAGCCCGCTGGTGCGGTGCCGGGCGACGGCCTCCTGAACGCGGGCGCGGACAAGCAGGACCACGCTGACCGGGCCCATGATGAGGAACTTGAGCGCGTTCCAGCAGAACAGGAGCACGAGGAGGTTCAGCCAGCCGGGGCCGCCTTCCTCGATCAGCGTGATGCAGTAGTTCGCGGCGAGGAAGTACGGGATCGCGAGGAGCATCCCGGGGATGCCCCACTTCAGGCCGCGGCGGGTGCGGATCGCGTCGAGCGCGATGTTGGTGGGCATGTAGCGCCGCAGGTAGTAGCGGGCGTGGGCGCTGAGCGCCCAGAGCAGTCGGATCATGGCTTTTCCTCTCGTGGCACGGTCACGTGACGAGACAGTGCGTAGAGAGTGGTCCGAGGGCCTGTCCGCGAGGGACGCCATATCAAGGAGGAATCTGCCTCCCTTCCAGAGTATGACTCTCGGCCGACCTTCGTAAGAGGTGTGCCCCTGCGTTCGGGCGGCGCTCGCGCACCTGTCTGGCACACGGATGGGAGCCGGGCATGGTCACGATCACTTCTCTCGCCAAGGACGAACGCTCCGCGCGGGTCGCTCTGGCTGCCACCTTGGAGCCCGACGACGCCGTGACGGGTAGGCTCCTCGCCGCAGTCGGCGCGGTCGAGACCGTGCGCCTGGCGGCCGGTGCCGGCGCGTTCCCGAAGAAGGTCGATTCGGTCGAGGCTCGGCTGTGGCGCAACAAGGTCGCCCCGCGAATGGATGCCCGCACGGTCACGCAGGCGCTCGCGGAGGCTGACCGCCTCGGGCTGCGTATCCTCATCCCCGGCGACGATGAGTGGCCGACCGCCCTCAACGATCTGGGCGATCGTGCCCCTACCGCCCTATGGCTGCGAGGCGCTGTCTCCTTACTCACCGGGCCGCTGAACGATCGCGTCACGATCACCGGAGCCCGTGCCGCCACCAGCTACGGCGAGCACGTCACGGGCGAACTCGCCTCCAATCTGACCCATGCTGAGCGGATCATCGTGGCCGGCGGCGCCTACGGCATCGACGCCGCCGCACACCGAGTCGCCCTCGTCGCCGGCGGGCAGACTCTCGCCGTGATGGTGGGCGGCTTGGATCGCCTCTACCCGTCCGGCAACCGCGAGCTGCTAGAACGAGTTGGAGACCTCGGCCTGCTCGCCAGCGAGATGCCGCCCGGCGCAGCGCCGACCAAGCGGCGGTTCCTCGCCCGCAACCGCATCCTCGGTGCCCTCTCCGGTGCAACCGTCGTGGTGGAGGCCGGCTACCGCTCCGGCTCCCTCAACGTCGCCGCCCGCGCCGCGCAACTCGGCCGCCCGGTCGGCGCCGTGCCCGGCCCGGTGACCAGTGTGTCCAGTGCCGGGACGCACCGGCTCCTGCGCGAAGGCATCGCGTCCCTCATCACCGACGCCACAAATGTCACGGCCCTCCTCGACCCGCCCGCAGGTGGCGGCGGGCAGGCATTCGCGCGTGAGTCGGGCATCACCCCGTCCGCTCATCGGGAGGGGCGCGCGCTGTAGGCAGCTTCCGGTCGGCGTCACCGCCAGTTGTCGCAGGTGATCCTTACGCTGGGGGTCATGACTTTCACCGCTCTGCATCGCGCCCTCGGGGCCGCTCCTGGACCGCTGACGGACGAACTGCTGGACGCGGCGGTGAGCAGTGGAGTCGTGGAGACGAACGACCTGGACTGGAAGTCAGAGCTGCCGCCAGCGAAGGGCCTACCGCAAACGGACTTCCCCAAGGACGTCGCAGCGATGGCGAACAGCGGCGGCGGCGTCATTGTGTTCGGAGTACGCGAGTCGCAGAAGGCCGCGACAGAGCGGGTCGATGTCGGAGAACTCGATGAAGCCTACGAGCGATCCCTGCGCTCCGCAGCGATCACCGCTATCTCCCCGCCCGTCTTCGGCCTCAACGTGCACCGTCTCGGAACTGAGGGCGCTCGCGCTGTCGTCGTGGAAGTGCCGGCAAGCGTTGACGGGCCTCACCTGATCTACCGCAACGACTACTTCGGCGCTCCGGTGCGCAACGACTCCGACACCGTATGGATGAAGGAACGACAGATCGAGGCGATGTACCGAGCACGTTTCGATGAACGCCGCCATGCCAGCGAAGCACTCGACAACCTGTATGCCGAGACCGCGGGCGGGCGGACCACGAGCGAACGCGCCTGGCTGATCGCTGTCGCCCACCCGCGCGTCCCTCGCCGCCACAACCGCCTGACGCGCGACGGAGCGCGCGACGTACTGACCAAGGCTGAAGGTCTGGGCCGGCACTATGCCGGACGTGGAGGTGTGCACCCGCTGGACAGCGTCGACCGGCACAACCCACGACCAGGGTTGCGCCGCTGGGTCGCTGTCAACACCGCAACAGGCGATCGATCACTGTGGAAGGAAGCATGGGCGAGTCTCCACCACGACGGATCAGTCACGCTCGCAGCCGCAATCGGCGGCCACCGCATGAGTAGCGACGGGTACTTCGAGGGATCGCAGGTCCAGTCGGACGCGGTCGAGTGCGGCGTCGCAGACCTGATGGCTCTCATCCGGGCGACCGCCGACGCGACAGGCAACGACGAGTACGACGTGCGCGTCGGGATCGAGTGGACCGGGTCAGAGCCCCTAACGATCCTCACGGTGGACAACTTCGGCTACTCCTACGGCGGTGTCTCCACACCGTTGCACCGCTACATACCTGTCGAGAGCACCGTTAACGCGGCGGCTACCGACCTTGACTTCTACTGGGGCGTTCACGACCTCGCTCAGGACTGCGTGAACCAGGGCGGCGTCTCGAACGTACGGATGATCCACCCACCTGATCGGGCCGAGTAGCCGAACCGCTACAGCGACGGACTGACGCGCTGCGGCCCGGTGCGCTGGGCGCGTTCCTGCTCGGGCTGCTCAGCCTGGGCGAGGCTCTGCGCCCGGTCGAGCGCGGCACGGGCACGGGCGGCGTCGATCTTCTGCGCCTCGGTCTCGACGGGTGCTCCGAGGGGTGCACGCCCGGTGATGCCGTAGCGGTCACGGTAGGCAGCGATGGTGCGCGCGGCGTTCCGCCATGCTTGGGCCGCTCGTGCCCGCTTCGGCAGGACGCCGAGCTTCGTGATCCACTCGTGCTTCTCGGTGAGCGCGGTGTCGAGGAGCGCATCGGCCCGGGTCTCGATGATGTCGCGTCGCTCGATCAGCGCCTGCCGCATCTCGGCCGGCATGGTGCCGGCGGCTTCGGGGATGAGGCCTGCGATCAAGCGTGGTGCCTTCCGTGCACGACCGGACCCTGATGGCCGGGCGGTCGTCTTTGCGACTCGGTAGTGCAGGACCGCGGCGATGTCGTCGGCGTCCCCGAACCCGCGTGCTCGCACAAGGCGCGGCAGCAGGGTCTCGACATCGTGCTGGTTTGCCTCGGCCCGCCGCAGCTCGGCGGTCAGTGCTCCGAATGCGGGTGAGGCGATCGCGTCGTCTGCGTCTTCATCGCTGAGCCCAGACGAGCGAATGAGCGCGGCCCAGCGGTCGTGCTGTGCGGCGGCGGCCAGGGTCTCGTACTCGGCGGCGAGCTGAGCGATCGAGGCCCAGGCTTCCTGCTCGGCGATGATCGTCTCATGCGCGGACAGCTCGGCGCCGACGTGCTGCAGCACCCCGAACAACACCGACCGGGCGGTGGCCTCGGTGTTGTCGCCGGGATGCGGGCCGTCATGGGCGGGGTCAGGCTTGTCGACGGCGACGTAGGCGATGTTCTCCTCACGACCTCTTGTCATGGCGACGTAGAACGTCTCTCTGGTCATCGACGCATCCGCCAGGACGTGCGAGGAGTCGACCGTGATCCCCTGCGCCCGGTAGGAAGTGACGGCGTAGCCGAGGTCAAGGTGCTCGGCTGCGTACTCGGCCGGGACCACGACCGAGGCGCCCCACTTGCGCCCTGCGCGGCGGAGGGTGAGGGCGCCGTCGTCGCGGACCTCGGTGATTGTCCATCTGTCGCCGTTGCGGACCCAGGAGCGGCCGGCGCGGAGGCGGCGGTCGTTTCGTCGGGTGATGACGGTGTCCCCGGCAGCGGCACGGGTGCCGTCGTGCAGTTCGACCTCGCGGCTGGCGTTCACAGTGCCGTCGAGGATCAGGTCGGCCCGCGCCCGGTTGTTGAGCGCCTGGACGGATTCGTTCGAGTCGGTCACGAGCACACTGGCCCGACCGGCGAGAGTGTCCGTACGCCAGGCGGTGTAGGCGGCGTCGATCATCGCCTCGGTCTCCCCGCCGATCACGCGGCCGTGCTCGGCGTAGGTGTCGATGACATCGGTGCGCCCATGCCGCAGCGCGAGGGATGCGGTCTTCTCCCACATGTTGACGAATCGGTGCACATCGACCAGCTCCGGGGCATCGTCACGGTCGCGGACGAGGAGGGAGAACGCGCCCCCGGCGGTGACGGACTGAAGCTGGGCGTGATCCCCGACCAGCAGCACCTTCGCCCCGGCCTCCGCCGCCAAGGCGGTGATGCGGTCAAGGGAGAGCGTGCCCGCCAGCGACGCCTCGTCAACGATGACGAGCTGACCCTTCGCGAACGTCTCGCCGGTGCGGTCGTGGGTGTCAAGCCACTTCGCGGTGTTCTCGGTCTGGATGCCGAGGTCATCGGCCAGAACCTGCGCGGCGACCGCGGACGGCGCGAGCCCCACCACGCTGCCACGTCCGTGCTCGTGTTCCCACGCCCGCCGCAACGCGGACATCGCCGTGGTCTTCCCCGCCCCAGCAGGGCCGACCAGCACGTCGACCATCCGCCCGGAGACGGCGATCTTTGTCAGCGCGGCTGCCTGGTCGTCACCGAGCATCCGGCCCTTGCTGTCGGGCCGCTTCGTGACACGTTCGACGGTCGTCAGCGGCACGGTCGGGGCAGTGGTAGTGCGGGCGCGCTCGAGGAGGCGGTCTTCGGCGGCGAGCAGAACCTCGGAGGAGAACAGCGCGGAGTGCTTCGGACGGAACACGCTCGTGCCGTCCGGCCGGCGGAATGCGGCCGGGCTGGATTCGAGCTCGGGCGGGGTCAGGCGCAGCGACGCGGATTCGGCGGCGTCCACGATTAGTCCGACGATGGCTTCGCGATCCTCCGTCGAGGCGAACCGACACCCCATCGTCTGCCGCGCGGCCTCGGCAGTGAGGTTCCAGCGATGCCAGGTGGAGCGCTTCTCGCCGACCGCGGTCACCACGTCTTGCCCGAGCGAGGCGATCACATCCAACGGCACGTCGTCGGCGCGCAGCAGCAACGGCTCCTCGTTCGTCGTCACGCTTCGCGCCCACGACGTCGTATCCGACCCGAGTATCTGTCCGGCCCGTTCCCGCCACGACGCAGTGAGATCGGCCAGCGACCGCACCTCCTTCTCCGGCCGGGTCGAGAGGGTGGCCTGGGCGCGGAGCTTCGTGATCGTCGCCGGCGACGGCCGCCGCCCATGCTCAGCCACGTAGTTCTCGATAAGCCGGTCGGTCTCGGCGTCGATATGCCGGGCACGAGTGGAGAACTCCTTCACCAGCGCCTCCGGCACCGCAGTGATCGCCCACGCCGGGTTGCGGTCGCGGCCCTTGTCGCGCGCCTCCCACGAGACGCCAAACGATCGGGTGAGGTGGTCAGCGAAGACCGCTTCGTGCAGCTCGGAGAGCGCGACCACAGCAGCGTGCATCGGCCGTCCATCCAGGCTCCGCCATTTGCCGTCGAGGACGGTCTGCACCTTGTTGCTGATGACGACATGCGTGTGCAAGTGCGGGTCGCCCGCCCGGCTGTCGTAGTGATCGAACACCGCGGCGATGAGCCCTGCGACGTCGACTTGTGCAACAGCGCCGTCGCGCCCGGTTGCGCCCGTGCGGGTGGCTGTGACCTCCCGCTCCATGAACGCAACCACCTCCGCAACCGCCGCATGATGCGCATCCGCGATCAACGCCTGCGTCCCCGCGTCCGCAACCGCCCACAGCACGCTCGCGGACTTCGGGATCGAGAACGTGAAGTCGAACCCCGCTACCGCCCGCCGCATCCCGCGCTCGGCTTCCTCGGCTTCGATGGCTGCGACCGCTTCTGCGCGTGACGCTGGCCCGAGCGATGGATCGAGTGCCCCGGTCCGCGCCTCGACCCGGTCGGCCACGGTTCGGTACTCGGGGTACGCGCGGCCGAGCGGTTCCCCGGTGATGGGCTCGCGGCCCATGCCGACGAGGAGCTGGAGCTGTGCTTCGGAGACCTGATCGCCCACGTTGATCCGTCCGCCTCCGAGCGTGGCGACTCCGGCGCCAAGCCAGCGACCCGGAGGGGTGCCTTCGGCGTTGTAGTAGCGCGTCAACGGAGTCGAGAGCGAGCGGTCGCCGTCGCCGGCCGCGACAGTGCGCAGCAGGTACTTATACCCGTCGCCAGCGCTCATCACGCGCATCGAAACCGTCATCCGCGCCGCCCTATCTGCTTGCTCACGAGGTGAGCAGCGGCCCGCCGACCGGCAGGCTCAACCTCGATCTGCAAGAGGCGTGGTGGCTCTGAGGCGAGGTGCGGGATAGCAGTTCGCCAGGGTCGCGGGCGGCCGGTGCGAAATCTAGCGCGGGATGCGACGCGAGCACCTGGCAGGTGACCAGCCCGGCATCGAGGTCACGAGTGGAGCGACGGCCGGGGTCACCGATCTGCCGGAGTCCTCATGCGCAAGCCGAACGACGAGAGCGACGCCCGTCCGCTGCGGGTCGGGTCGCTGTTCTCCGGCTACGGAGGACTCGACATCGCCGTTGAGGAGGTCTTCAACGCCCGCACGATCTGGTTCTCGGAGATCAACGAGCCCGTCGCCCGCATCTTCGCTCACCACTGGCCCGACGCGCCCAACCTCGGCGACATCACCACGATCGACTGGGGCAGGGTCGAGCCGGTTGATGTGCTCTGCGGAGGATTCCCCTGCAGGACGTGTCCACGGTTGGGAAGATGGCCGGCCTTGCACCCGGCACCCGCTCCGGCCTCTGGGCGCACATGGCGACCGCCATCGAGGCGCTGCAACCCGAATGGGTCGTCATCGAGAACGTGCGCGGACTGCTCTCCGCACCCGCGTTCCGCCCGCCTCCGGAAGGACACGAGGATGAACGACGCAACCCCGCCCCTGCAACCGCCACAGGTGCCACCCTTCGCGGTGTGGAACCCGACCCGTGGGGTCCGGGAGACCAGCCAACCCGACCTCTACGGGCACTTGGCGCCGTACTCGGAGACCTGGCCGACCTCCGGCGGGGAGACCTTGGCGCAAGTGCGAGTTCGTCGCGGGACGGTAGCGCTGTTGCATCAAGTCATCGACCTCGCCTTGCACGGACCGGACGGCTCAGCGAACCAGAACGACGAGTCGGAGACGCTGTGGTCCTTGATCGAAGACATCTTCACCGCTGGGGACGCTACGCCACAGCCGTCGCGCGATGGGAACACATCACCGGGCGATCTGCCCCTAAGCCAGCCCTCCTAAGCACGACGAAGGGGCCGCGGCCCGCGCCAGAGTTCGTGGAATGGCTCATGGGTCTCGAACCTGGCTGGGTCACCGAGTCGTCCCACGATCTGACCGACAACCAGCAACTCGCTGCGCTTGGAAACGGCGTCCTGCCGATTCAGGCGGTGACAGCTCTCCGCGTCATGCTACGGACGCAATCACGCTGAATACAGGGACTCGATGTTGCCTCAGGCACCGCCGTCGGGCGTGAACCCAATCAGGCAAGCCAAGCCTGTAGTCGGTCTGCCAGCCAGTGTGGCTTCTGGAGCGGAACTCCGTGACCACACTCGGCGATGGTTTCAGGCTCGCCATCGGCTCGATAACGGGTGAGGTGGTGCGCCGAGCGGGCCATGATCGCTCGTTCTCGCTCGCCCACCAGGACGAGAGTTCTGCCTGCGTATGAGGCCCACGTCGGCGGGATTGTGAACCGTATGTTCTCGCCCACCGACGCCAAGAGGGTCCGTGTCGAAAGGTCCTGAGTGGTTCTGAGGTAGTCGGGGAACAGGGTCGGGGGGATGAACAGTTCCTTCGCCTGTGCTCGCGCGAACCACTCCCGCTTCGCAAGCGGCGCCGCCGTTCGCAGCAGTGCGAGGGTCGCGTTCGGCCATCTCGATGGTTCTGCCTGGGCGCTGATGATCCCGACGTGCGAGACCAGGTCAGGGCGGCGGACGGCGAGGAGCACAGCGAGTTGCGCGCCGAGCGAGAAGCCGACGACCGCGACCGGGCGGACCTGACGGTGCTCGAGCGCTTCCACGAGCGCCTCGATGGTCCGTTCGTGTGACTCGTAGTCTGCGTGCGCGCTGCGGTCGTGCCCTGGCAGGTCCGGGACAAGGAGTCGGTATCCGGGACTCATCTGCTCGATCAGTGGTCGCCACATCCACCCGGCGACTCCACCTCCATGGAGCAGGAGGACGGGTGTCCCATTGCGGTCGCCGAACTCGTCCACGACGATTTCGGGGAGTGGGCTTGAGCTTCGGTCTGTCACGCCGTGTCTCCTTCTTCTGGTGGATTGCCGGTGTCCGGGAGGCCGCCGCGTCTGCCGGCTCGGCGTGCTGCCCCTGGCGATATTCCACGTTCCCGGCGGAAGGCGTGTGCGAAGGCGTACTCCGAGCTGTAGCCAACACGCTGAGCGATCGCGCGCATGGATTGATCCGTGTCGGTGAGCAGGGCGGCGGCGAGATTCATCCGCCACCAGGTGATGTAGGTCATGGGTGGATCGCCGATCAGTTCATGGAATCGGCGAGCGAAGGCGGTGCGGGACATGACCGCATGCTGAGCGAGTTCGGCGACTGTCCAGGGGTGCCCTGGGTTGTCGTGGAAGGCGTCTAGTGCGGAGCGGATTCCTGTGTCTCGGATTGCGGTGATCCAGGAATGTGCGTTGTCCGGTAGGACGCGCTCGTCGTGGCACGCCCGGAGGATGTGGATGAACAGTACGTCGAGGAGTGCGGCGACCAGGTGATCCGTGCCCGGTCCAGGTCGGTCGAGTTCCATCGCGAGTAGTTCTACCGCGTCCCGGAGCGGCTCGCCGCGATCGAATGGCGCGCGCAAGACCACCACGGGCGGGAGTTGCGCAAGCAACGGGTGGATGAAACGCAGGTCCAGTTCGTAGGCGCCGCATAGCGTGACCGTTTGTTCCCCCGGTATCCCATGATCCGGGTCCGACGGTATAGCAACGGCGCCGTTGCCAGTCACTCGGCCCGGTTCGCACGCCTCAGCCAGCTCGGCATCGACCTGATCGGCGAGCGCATGCTCGACCCCGCTGGGGAGGAACAGGACGTCTCCTGTCTGTAGGCGTACCGGTTCCTCACCATCACGGAGCAGCCAGCACGTCCCGCGGAGGATCACCTGGAATCCGGCCGAGCCCACGACCGCAGCGAAACGCTGACCCCATGGTGCCGTCCAGGTGACGCGCTGAGACCGCGGTCGTCCTCGCCGGAGGACCGCGACCACCTCGCTCATCATGTCCATGAACTGAGTCTATACGATGACTCGCACTCGGGGGACGATCACACATGAAGGCGGTGTATCCGCGTATTGATCGTGCCCCAGATGGGACATAGCGTGATCATCGCCGTGTCGATTACCGCCATGGCCTTTCAAAGCCAGGAGACCTCATGCCCTCTGAGATTCAAACCACTCGGGCCAGCAGCCGACCCAAGTTGCCCCAGACGTTGACGGCCAACTGGCGCCCGCGCCTGCTCGGCGCCGTTGTCGCGACACTGGGCTGCACGCTCATCTGGCTAGCAGGAGGTGCGGCGGGCGCGTCGTTCGTCGTCTCGTTCGGCGACGAGCACGCGTCCATGGACGTCACCATCTGGGCCGTCATCGGTTCCGTGCTCGCGGCCGCCGTCGCGGGATGGGTTCTGCTTGTCGTGCTCGAACTTTTCACCGTGCGAGCGCGAACCGTATGGACGGTGCTCGCGCTCACGGCGGCGGCGATTTCGACGCTGCCAGCATTCGGCTATGAAGCGGATACCGAGACCAAGCTGTCGTTGACTTTCATGCACGTCGCTGCCGCAGCGGTGATCATCCCCCTGTTCCGCCGTCGGGGTAGTTCCGCAGCAGGAAAGACCCACCAGCAGCCGTGAACGCCCGACACGGACGCCTGCGCCGTGCCGCGCACGCTCAGTACGGCTCGTACTCGCAGAGCTGGCGCTGGAGGCGGTTCTATCCAACGGTGGCGACCGCACAGGTTCGTAAGCTTGCAAAGGTCGATTTCATAGAATCAGGTGGAAGCCATGCCGGATCGCACCATAGACAAGTCCCCGAGTCTGGCTCGTGAGAAGCCTCCGCGTGCGTAGGTCAGGAGAATGGATGCCGATGCCCGAAGTCACGCGGCGGTTTGTCGTCGTGGATGCGCCGTCGAATCTTGGGCTGCGCCCTCCCGAGGAAGGGGCTGTGCCAGGCTGTTACAAGGCGCCCGGGGCGCTTCGAGACGCGGGGCTCCTGGACTTGCTCGGCGCGCAAGACGGCGGATTCGTGACGCCAGGACGGTATCGCCCTGGTCGCGTCGCGGGTGCGGTACGCAATGAGGCGACGATCGCCGATCATTCACGACGTTTGGCGGAACGGCTCGAGTCGATCATTGCCGACCGGGGCCTCCCTGTCGTGCTGGGCGGCGACTGCAGCATCCTCATCGGCATTGGGCTCGCTCTGAATCGCAGCGGACCGTACGGTCTGATCAGCATTGACGGCCTTGACTACCGACACCCGGGAAACAGCGACTCGGTGGGATCCGCGGGCGGCGAGAGCCTCGCGCTGGTGACGGGCCTTGGCGGGGCACTGGCGAACCTAGACGGCCGGGGTCCGTATTTGCGTTCGTCCGATGTCGTGTCGATCGGCTCGCGCCCGGGCGACGAGTTCGCTGGCGACGCGGCAGCAGACGGGGTGATGGTCCTCGATGCCGTCACCACGGCGACTGATACCGAGAACGCCGTACGAGAAGCCCTGAGCGTCGTCGAGCGTCCCGATCTCAGCGGATTCTGGGTTCATCTGGACGTCGACGTCATCGACCCAGACCTGATGCCGGCCGTCGATAGCCCCGAGCCGGGAGGACTCAGCTTTGACCAACTTGCACTCATCCTGGGACCGCTCACCGCATCTGAGCGCTTCATCGGTCTGGACCTGACGATCTACGATCCCGACCTCGATCCCGACCTCATCCACGGCCACCGAATCACCGATCTGCTCGCGCGGTCGCTCACCAGACGCACGTAGCCCACTCACGATGAGGCGGCCGTCCGAGCCTCCGCAGATTGACGTCCCGCCTCGCCGACCAGGCTCGGGGTCAAGGTCACGAGGAAGGTTGCCGCACGCGGGCGTCGGTAAGGAAACTCGCGATCATCGGAAGAACTCCTGCGGCCAGCTGTCTAGCGTTGCCGCCTGGCGCAGTGTCGGGGACGAACAGGCCGTGGTTCGCGCGCGGGAACACGGCGAGCCCGTGACTCACGCCATCAAGCGCGGCGAGGTTCCCCGCGTACGCCGCGACGCTCTCCGTGACCGGGATGAGCGGGTCGGAGCCGCCGAACAGCGCAAGCACCGGCGAGGTGACCGACCGCAGTACCGGCACCGGGTCAAAGTCCAGCATGCCTGCGACGAAGGCGAGGTCCTCTTGGGTGTCGTAGGCGACAGACACCGCCGAGTACCACGAGCGGCCAGTGAACCGCTGCTGGTCGGCGAGCACCGCGTCGACCGGCTCGCCGGCGACCAGTCGCGCGCAGCGCTCATCGACCCACGCCATCGCATCCGCGTGCTCCTGAGACGGAAGACCGGCCAGCTCGCGAGAGATACGATCCCGCTCCTGCGCGGCAGGTGAGACGCCCGGGCCTGACACCGAGACGACGAAGTCCGTACCGCCGATCGCGGACGCCAGCAGCGACGCCCATCCTCCCTGGCTCACTCCGAGCAGACCGACCGGTTGCCCCTGGCAACGTGGGTCGGCGCGCAGAACCTCGACGGCAGCCAGCGCCTCGACGGCCCGATCCGCCATCGTCTGCTGGGTCCAGTGTCCAGGCGAACCACCACAGCCGGGCTTGTCATAGGTGAGCACAACGGCATCGCACGATGCGACCCGCTCTGGCCAGCCGCCCCAGTCGTCACACACCCCGTCACCAGAACCGTCTACGAGCACGACCCCGGGACGCGGCTCATCATCCGACAAGACGGACGACATGTGCAGGAGGGCTCGCGGGTCACCGAATTCTGTTGTGACACTGGTCCACACGGTCCTTAGTTCCTCAGTCATGCGGCACCTCGCTGCTCGTGGGGATCAAGATGGGAAGGGGCGCGGCTACGCGCACGCGATGCAGGAGCAACGATGCCGGTAGATGACGGAGGCGGGTTGCACGAAGGTGCGTGACAGCGGCATGCCACTGGGTCGCGTGTGCGTCTTCATCGTGGCACAGGCGTGCTCAGAGGAGCGTGACGGCGTAGGAGCAGTGAGGCAATCGCCGCTGCTAGGGCTGCGAGTGCCGCGGCGATGCCGAACGCGACGTGGAATCCGTCGTTGAGCGCGGGCACCGGCTGTGAACCACCGCTGAGAAGCGTGGCGGTGTGAGCGGCGGCCGCCGTGGTGAGGATCACGATGCCTGCGGTATCGCCCACCATGCCTGAGGTGGCGGCTACACCGGAAGCCAGTCCTGCGTCCCGGAGGTCGGGGACCGTCATGCTGGTCGCGATGACCGCTGGCATCACGATCCCGCTGCCCGCGCCGACCAGTGTGATAGCGGGCAGGATGTCGACCGCGTATAGCGGATCGGTCGGCAGGCGGGTCGCGAGCAGGAGACCACACGTCACGGCGGTCAGGCCAGTGACCAGCAGGCTGCGGCTCCCGAAGCGCGCGGCTAGGCGCGGGTAGAGCGTGAGCGATGTGAGGGCTGAGGCGATCGCGAGCGGCATCAGAGAGAACGCGGCGTCGAGGGGACTATATCCCGCGACCTGCTGAAAGTAGAGGGCGATGAGGATGGTGAAAGGAACGGTGCTTGCCGTCGTCAGGATGTGGATGACGTTCCCACCGGCCAGGGTGCGGTTACGCAGGAATGCAAGACGGATCAAGGGGACGCGGGCGGTCGCCTGCCGGAGGACGAAGCCACCCAGCAGCGCCAGCGATGCAAGGCCGACGAGCGCGTGTGGGGAGTTCCAGCCGTGGTCGCCGACGGCGACCACGGCATACGCGCCAAGCATGAGTCCGGCTGTGACAAGCGCGGCGCCGGCGACGTCCAATCCCGCACGTAATCCCAGGCCACGGTCGCGGGGAATGAGCCGGACGGCCAGTGCGGAGGCGACGATCCCGATGGGGACGTTGACGTAGAAGACCCAATGCCAGCTCATCGCATGCGAGATGACGCCACCGAGGACGATGCCCGCCGAGGCTCCAGCGGCCTGCGCGAAGCCGACCAGCCCCAGCGCTCGGCCACGTTCTCGCGGCTCGGTGAAAAGCGTGATCACAACGCCGATGGCCACCGCGTATGCCAGGCCTGCACCCACACCCTGGAAGAACCTGGTCGCGATGAGAACTTCTTGGCTCCACGCCAACCCGCTCAGCGCGGAGGCGCCGGTAAACGCAGCCACGCCGGCGATGAAGACGGTCTTGCGTCCGATCAGGTCTCCTAGACGCCCTGCCAAGAGCAGCAGACCGCCGAATCCGATCGTGTAGGCATTGATCACCCAACTCAGATGCGATTGGTCGATATCGAGATCGCGTTGGATAGAGGGAAGCGCGACCGTGACGATGCTGACATCGATGACAATCATCGTCTGCATGCCGCACAAGACTGCGAAGGCGAACCACCGGCGCCGACTGTTCTGCGACGATGCCTCTGCCGTCAGCCACCATGCCCACGCCCTGCCTTCTGTGCTCGGTTCGATCGTGATGTTCAAAGCAACCGTATGGAGTGGTCTACTGAGCCTTCAATGCTCTGACGAGCCAGAGTTATGCTTGTTCGTCCAGGCTTCGGACTTTGTGGTGACTTGGCATCCTCGCCCGAAATGCTCTGAGGTCGTGGCCGCCGCCCTCTTGGCGAGGGCCTGCGTCGGAGAAGCGCTCGACGTCGACTTTGCGGAGGGTCGGCGTCCCGGTCGATACCGTTCCATGCCGAGCGCAGCCCTCCACGCCCGGCGCACCGGTCAATCCAGGTTGACTTCGGCCAAGCGGTCAATTATGGTTGACCACATGGACGTGGAGCAGTTGACGGCGCTAGCCCGGGCGACGGCGAGCGAGGACCCGCTGGTCGGGTTGGATGCGACCGTGCAGGTTCGCAAGGAGATGGAGCGTGTGGAGGCGGTGCTGGTGCGCCGTGCCCGCAACCAGGGAGCGACCTGGGTCGACATCGCGGCCGTGCTGGGCGTGTCCAAGCAGGCCATCCACAAGAAGTACGGCGGCAGAGGTCTGTTCGGCAGCCAGAAATAGGCGGGTAGCCGACCCCATCCGTAGGCGGCGAGCAGCAGCCTCAGCCGCCGGAGATCAGCACACCCGAAAACGGGCGGCTTCGTGCTGCCCGCGCGCATATGAAGGAGGACCTCATGACCAAGAACGAGACCGTGCGTTCGGCGCTCTCACTGGCGGTGAGGGCGAACCTCCCTGTCCTGCTGTGGGGTGCGCCAGGCACCGGCAAGACCTCCGCCGTCGTGGCGCTTGCTGAGCAGCTGGGCATGCCGATCGAGGTGGTGGTCGGCTCGATCCGCGAACCGAGCGACTTCTCCGGTCTTCCCGTCATCCGCGATGACGGGACCTGGTTCGCGCCGCCACGATGGGCGGAACGGCTGTCCGTTTCAGGATCCGGGTTGCTGTTTCTGGACGAACTGACCACGGCACCGCCCGCGGTGCAGGCCGCGATGCTCCGCGTCGTCCTGGAACGCGCTGTGGGCGATCTTGTGCTCCCGGAGGGCGTGCGTATCGTCGCCGCAGCGAACCCGCCCGGAATCGCCGCGGACGGCTGGGAGCTGTCTGCGCCGCTGGCGAACCGGCTCGTCCATCTGGACTGGCAGATCGAGGCCGCCGCGGTCGCTGAGGGATTCGCTCACGGGTTCGCCGTCGCCGATGCCGCCTCTGTCGCCGCGCCGACGTCCGGGCAGATCGCGACAGCGAAGGCGCAGCTCGGTGCATTCCTTCGTATCCGGCCGGAGCTGGTGCTTGCCGTGCCGGATTCGCCGGAGCGGGCGGGACGGAGCTGGCCAAGCCCTCGGAGCTGGGAGATGGCGGCGCGCGGCCTGGCCGCCGGGGTTGCGAACGCCAGCGACGAGGCGACGATCGCCGCGCTGGTGATCGGTGCGGTCGGAGAGGCGGCGGGTTTCGAGGCGCTGTCCTGGCTGCGCACGCTCGACCTGCCGGACCCTGAGTCGGTGCTGAACGACCCCCACGCGCCACTGCCGGACCGGCCCGACCACCTGCACGCGCTGCTCGGCGCGGTCGTCGCCCACGTTCACGCGGATGCGAGCGAGTCGGCATGGGAGCGCGCATGGGACGTGATTGCTCGGGTTGCCAAGACCACGCCGGACGTGGCCGCGACCTCCGCCAGGGCGCTTGCAGGCCAGCGACCGGCCGGGGTGAACCTGCCCACGGCCATGCTCGAGCTCGCCCCGATCCTCCGCACAGCAGGACTCATGCCATGACCGGCCCGGCTCCGACAGACCCCGATCACACACCCGAAGTGCTAGCACGCTTCGCCGAGGCGCGGCTGTGGGCCGCAGCGCAGGCGCCATACCTCGCAAGTGCGCTGTTCGCACTCCGACCGGTCGTGCTGGAACCATACGTGGACGAGGAGACCGGCGAGCCCGTCCCGGACGACGACTTCCGGGCGTTCCCGGCCGACACCCGCTGGAACGTCCACCTCGATCCCGGCGCGACGCTCGCGACGGCCCCGCCGGTGGTCGGCTGGTGGCTGCTGCACCACATCGGGCATCTTGTCCGCCATCACGCGACCCGCTCCCCGGTGTCAGCCAACGCTCCAAGCACGCATGCCACCGGCGAGGCGGGCGCGCCGGACTCGATCGCGCGGCGGTGGAACCAGGCCGCGGACGCCGAGGTCAACGACGACCTCGAAGCGGCAGGACTCGACTCACCGGCCGGGATCATCTCGCCACACGCACTCGGGCTGCCCGAGGGACGACTTGCCGAGGAGTACCTGTCGCTCATCGAGGTTCTCGACACCGCCCACAGCAAGGGTGGGCGGCGGCTCGCCGAGCTGATCGACTGCGGCAGCGCGGCGGACGGGATCCCGCACGACTACGAGGACTCGGCCAGTGGCGACGGGCTCAGTGAGACCGAGCGCGACATCCTCGAATTGGCGGTCGCCCGCGAGATCGAAACCCGCTCGGCCGCGCGAGCCACGATTCCCGGCGGCTGGCGACGCTGGGCTAGCGAGAGGCTGCATCCCGCCGTCGACTGGCGCGCCGAGCTCGGCGCGATGCTGCGCCGCGGAGCGCGGCAGGCGGCAGGCCGGGTGGACTTCTCCTATAGCCGTCCCTCCCGGAGGCCGGCCGTCGACAGCATCGTGATGCCTGCGATGGTCGCTCCCGCACCAGAGATCGCGCTGGTCATCGACACCTCCGGCAGCATCACCCCCGCGATCCTGACCGGCTTCCTCGCCGAAGTGACGGCGATCATCGCCCGCGCCAGTGGACCGAGCCGACGGCTGCACGTGATCTGCTGCGACCTGAACGCCCACCCCGTCCAGACCATCCGCCGCGCAGAGGACATCGAGCTGCTCGGCGGCGGCGGCACGGATATGCGCGAGGGCATCAGCGCCGCGCTCGCGCTGCGACCCCGGCCTGATCTGATCCTTGTCCTCACCGACGGGCAAACCCCGTGGCCGGACCGCCGCCCGCCCGTGCCGGTCGTGGTCGGCCTGGTCGAACCCGGCCCCGGCTACCACACCGAGACACCGCCACCTGGATGGGCACATGTCATCGCCCTCCCTGCCACTGCATAAGGAGCACCCATGACCATCGCCTACGACGACCATCCCGACCCCGAGCCCGAAGACCTCCACCGTTGGACCGAGCGCGGCTTCACCGTGGCCGAAGCACGCCGCTGGATCGACAACGGATTTCTGCTGGGCTCAGCCGAACGCTGGCGCGGCAGTGGCGTCTACACTCCGGGCGACGCGTACGCCTGGCGCACCGCCGGCCTCAGCCCCTACACCGTGCAACCGTTGCTGCGCGCCGGGATGACACCCCGCGACGCCGTGCGATGGCACGAACTCGGCTACAGCCACACCGAGGCCGCAGAACGGCACCTCGCCGGAGAGCGACCGCGCCCCCGACGCTGGTGGCGGATCCTGCTCGGACACCGCCCTCGCAAGTCGGACACGCTGACCGGCGAACAGTCCGCGACCATGCGGGCGCTGCTCCGCTCCGGAGTTCCTGTCGCGACCGGCCGCGCTTACCTCGACGCCGGATGGCGCGATGCCGCAACGGCTGTGTCCTGGGCCAGAACGGGCCTCGACCCGGCACAGGCCGCCGTGTACCACAGCATCGGCTTCACCCCCTCCGAAGCATCAACCCTCGCTGAAGCCGGCCACGACGGCTTCGAACTCCTCCGGCAGTGGTGGGACGCAGGCATCCCCCGAACGGAAGTCCCTGCCTGGGCCGTCGCCGGATTCACACCCGACGGCGCCCGTCACGCCCGCGAGGCCGGCACGACCGCCGAACACGCCGCCGTGCTCCGAGCGCTCAGCGGCCCGAGCGCCCCGAGACCACCCGAAGAAAGGAACTGACATGACCGCGATGATCAGCGCCACCGACCTCCGCAAAACCTACGGAAAGAAACAGGCGCTCGACGGATTCACGCTCTCCGTGGACGAAGGAACAGTATGCGGGCTGCTCGGCCCCAATGGTGCGGGAAAGACCACGGCGGTCCGCATTCTCGCCACGCTGCTGAAAGCCGACTCCGGCAACGCCAGCATCGCCGGACACGACCTCACGACACACTCCGACCGAGTACGCGCCGCGATCGGGTTCACCGGACAATTCTCCGCCGTCGACGAGATCCTGACCGGACGGCAGAACCTCGACATGTTCGCCCGGCTCTACCACCTCGACCGACGACAGGCGCGCCAACGAACAGACGAACTGCTCGACAGATTCGCACTCCACGACGCCGCCGACCGACCCGCAGGCGGCTACTCCGGCGGGATGCGGCGTCGCCTCGACCTCGCCGTCAGCCTCATCCTCGCACCGCGAGTGCTCTTCCTCGACGAGCCGACCACCGGCCTCGATCCACGCACGCGCGCCGAGGTCTGGACCGACATCCGAGAACTCGTCTCGGCAGGCACAACCGTCCTACTCACGACCCAGTATCTCGACGAGGCCGACCACCTCGCCGACCAGATCGCCGTCATCGACAGCGGGACGATCATCGCGCGCGGCGCACCCCGCGAACTCAAGGAGAGCGTCGGGGGTGACCGGATCGAACTCGCACTCCGCGACGAGGAACAGACGAACGCGGCCGCACGCATCGTCGCCGCCTCGACCGGCACTGACCCCGGCATCGACCTCCACCGTCGCCGCGTCAGCGCGCCCGCTCCCGAACGATTCCACAACCTGAGCACCACCATGCGACAACTCCACGAGGCCGGCATCGACCCCGAAGACATCGCCCTGCGCCAACCGACCCTCGACGACGTGTTCCTCAAGCTCACCGATCGGAAGGAGAAGACAGCATGACATCGCTCGCACCCGTCACCGCAACCGCCCCCGGCTCGCCGTCACGGTGGGCTCTGCACGACAGCCTGATCGTAACCCGCAGATACCTCACCCACTTCCGCCAGCAACCATCACGGCTTGTCGGCAATCTCCTCTTCCCGATCGTCATGGTGATCATGTTCGGGTACGTTTTCGGGAGCGCGATCACGCTGCCCGACGGCGGCAACTACCGCGAGTTCCTGATGCCAGGGCTGTTCGTGATGACGATGGCGCTCGGCATGGCACAGACCGTCATCTCCGTCACCACCGACACCGCCAAGGGCATCACGGACAGGTTTCGCACGATCCCCATGTCAGGCGCCGCCGTCGTCACCGGACGAAGCCTCGCCGACCTTGCGGCATCCGTCCTCGAACTGATCGCCCTGCTCGCCTGCGGCCTGCTGGTCGGCTGGCGCGCCAACGGAACCGTATGGCAGACCCTCGCGGCGATCGGGCTCCTGCTGCTTCTGCGCTACGCGCTCGCGTGGGTCGGCATCTACCTCGGCCTCGCACTGCAGTCGCCCGACCTCACGAGCGTCGCCCTCGCGCCCATCTACCCGCTGACGATGATCTCCAACGTCTTCGTCCTCCCTGCCCAGATGCCGGCCTGGCTCGGGGTCATCGCCGAGTGGAACCCACTTTCCGCCACAGTCACTGCCACGCGCGAACTCTTCGGCAATCCCGGCATCACGACATCGACATCATGGGCCGCCGAGAACGCGACACTCCTCGCCATCGCCTGGCCCTTCATTCTCATCGCCGTGTTCCTCCCCCTGGCAGCCCGGCGGTACCGGTACCTCGCCGCGTAGGAGCAACGATGCGTCCTCACGCCATCGTCGTGTGCCTCCACCCGCGGATAGCTCGCGTGCGCTGACCCCATCATGTCCACCACCGTGACTCGGTTCGCGCTGTCGGATCGAAGACGAAGTAGGCGATTCGCTCCTGTTCTCGCCAGGACCGGCACTGTCCATGCCTGCTACAGCGGTGCGCGGCTTCTTGGCAAGCTGCTCCTCGCGGGGCGTCGCGCTCCCGTTACTCGTCTCGCAGTTCGGAGGTCAGCGACGGCTACAGCCTCGCGGCTGCCGATGATCGCAGCGACGTTCTCCTGGGGTCGTTACTATTCGTCACGGCATTTGGCAATTCGTTACCATATCGCCCATTCCCTCTCGGAATATCGAGTGTTGACATCAAGCCCACTTCACACACCAAACTTGTACACGTTGGTGTCTTCCTGGCGAACAGCGGTGCGATTGCCCCTGTGACAGGCGTGCACCGCTTCGGACCGGCATTCATAGCGAGTTCGTCGATGCAGCACGAGCAAGAGCCGGACCGTGAACGTCATCGCATATCGAGAAGGATGGCAGTGATCGAAGACGCAATGACTGACGCCGATGAGGTGCTCCGCGGCCTATATCAGGAAGGTGATGAAGATGCCCGCATGGTCTTGCCCCAGAACTTCGTGGAATGGGATCGCACCTGCGAATTGCTCCGTCGCTGGCTGCCGAATGCGCCTGCGACAATCCTCGACGTAGGTGGCGCGTCGGGTCGATACGCGCAGTGGCTCAGTTCGCTCGGGTATAGCGTCCTCGTGATCGATCTCCTGACCAAGCATGTCGAGCAGGCACGGGCAAAGGGGATCAACGCGGAACCGGGTGACGCACGCGAGTTGCCGCAGGCGACTGGCAGCGTAGACGCCGTTCTGCTCATGGGACCGCTCTATCACCTCCCGCTCGCCGAAGACCGTCAGCGTGCCCTAGCCGAAGCAACCCGAGTCTGTCGTTCTGGCGGGCAGGTGATCGCTGCGGCGATGTCCAGGTGGGCGAAGCCTGCAGTGCGCGCCTCCCGAGGCGAGCTCGCTGATGCGGAGATCCAACGCCATCTGGAGGCCGTACTGAGCGGGGGCAATGATCCTAACGGCACTGACTTTGACCGGGTCTCGTACAACCATGACCCTGCGGAGCTCGAAACAGAGCTTCAGGCGGCTAACCTGCGTGATATCGAAGTCCTCGGGATCGAGGGACCACTCGGCGCAGCCGCGCGAGAGGATACCGGGCTGAACGACTATGCGATTCGCACCGCCCGGATCGCGGAGCGGCACGCGCCGCATCTCTCCATCCACCTGCTCGGCCGTGGGCTCGTCACCTGATATGCCGGCGATCTCCGAATCGCCACGCTTCATCGAGCGAGCACAGTCGCGCTCATCCGCGGCTCGAAAGACAACGTGGGAACGGGTTCTTGGTCGAGCGACACCTGGCACACGCGTACGGCTTCACCGATATCGACAGGTGAAGGCCGGGCTGCTGGCGCTCCCCGTAAATTTCGTCCCGATCCCTACGAAGAGAGGAACACGATGACACGACCTCAACGTCAGGTCCATGACGCACTGGTTGACCTGCAGAGCGCAACTGAGAAGGACAAGATCGTTCGACGCTTGCCAGCCGACAGCGGCCTAGACGCCATCGGCGTGCGCATGAAGGACGTGTTCGACACGGCGAAGGAGTGGACCGACCTCGATCTTCACCACGTTCCAGAACTGTTGTCCAGTCCCTGGTACGAGACGCGGATGGTCGGCGTGTCAGTCCTCGACTTCAAAGCACGACGCCGCGGTCTACCCGACCACGAACGACGCCGCCTCTACGACACCTATATGAGTCACCACGAGTTCATCAACATCTGGGATCTCGTCGACCGTGCGGCTCCGCGGGTGGTCGGGTGGTACCTCCTCGACAAGTCACGCCAGCCCCTCTTCGACCTCGCCCGATCCGAAGCCCCGATCGAGCGACGAACGGCGATCACCGCATCGTTCTGGCTGATCCGCCAAAGCGACCTCGACGACCCGATCGCACTAGCAGAACTGCTCCTCGACGACCCCAGCGAGATCGTCACCAAGCCCGTCGGAACCGCACTGAGGGAAGTCGGCAAGATCGATCAGCAGCGGCTCCTCGACTTCCTCGACAAGCACAAGAGTCGAATGAGCCGCCCAACACTGCGACTCGCCACCTACCTGTTGCCCGACCATCTGCAAAAGTCGCTGTAAAGCGCTTCGCATGCTCACGCGTAGCCGTCCCGAGTGGGAGCCCATAGCCAGCTCCGTGGCCGTGGCTGCAACCTCGGCCACGGTGAGGCGCTAGCTGTTCTATGCATCGAGCTTGGCGGTAGCCGACCGGGGGCATCCTGTTCTATGGCTGATGGCGGTCGCCGAGTGGCCTGTGTGGTTGATTACAGTTGTAGTGGTCGAGCCAGGCGTTTGTGCTTGACCGCGGCGCTGGTTCATGCTCGGGAATCGACCCACCCGACTGCCATCGTACGGTGATGGCACTCTGTGCCGCTGTCTTCTGTTCGGCGACTGATAGCCAACGCCCGATGCCGGAACCCCGTCGAGACCGCGCCGCCTTCAACGATGCGCCCCTCGATGACAGTTCAGCCGGGTGCGGTCGGTTGCGGAGCGCAGGCTGCTGTAGCCGACACGTTACCGTCGGACAGCCCACTGTACGCGGACAAGGTGCGCGACCATCTCGGGGCCTTCGACCCCATCTCGCCCGCCGACCTCTGCGACGACCGGGCCACAGTCTCGAACGCGTTGCTCAAAGCTGCAATAGCGTTCCTCGATCGCCCGGAACCGGCTCGCCCTCTTGCCAAAGCGAGCGCACGCTTCTCTCCCGGCGTGCCACCGCTCAATCCCAACGAAATAGCCGCGCTGCCAGCGCGGAGAGCCCCACTGCGTACGTCGCGAGAACAACAAGCTGCAAAAGAGGGAACTCGTCGCTAAACCAGGCCGTGCTCAGCGCCTGACTGATGGCGCCGACAGGTGAATCGGCCTGACTTTCGTTCCTATTCGGAGGCTTGTCCGGCGGGTGCCGGTTG
>NZ_JAVKGQ010000023.1:0-43137 GCF_031432255.1 Agromyces aerolatus
CGATGGTACTGCAGGGGGGACCCTGTGGGAGAGTAGGACACCGCCGGACATTCTTCGAGAGAAATGGGCACCCACGACGTTCAACGGCGAACGTCTGTGGGTGCCCATTTTTCAGTTAAGGGCCCAGTGCCCAGATCCCCCAGTAGCGTTGAACAGACAAGCCCCAATAGCGACAGGAACGAGCACGTGACCGATTCGCGTCAACCAGACAAGGACGAGAACCGTCCCGATCGAAACCGGTCGCGCTCGGACGGGGGTGCGTCGCGCGCAGATCGATCAGGCGGACACCGATCCGGTGGAGATCGATCCGGTGGAGATCGATCCGGTGAAGACCGCGGCGGGCGGAACGCGGGCAGCTCTGGCGACCGACGAGGTGCTTCGTCTGGCGGTCAGCGTCGTGACGGCGATCGCGCCGGGTACGGCGGCCGCGGCCGTGATGGAGCGCCTCGCCGCGATGGCGAGCAGCGTTCGTACGGCTCTCGCCGAGAAGGTGGTGACGGGCCGGGATACGGCGGGCAGCGCCGCGGAGACGCGCCTCGCCGTGACGGCGACCGGCCGGGGTACGGCGGTCAGCGTCGAGATGGCGACCGGCCGGGCTATGGCGGTCAGCGTCGAGATGGCGACCGGCCGGGCTATGGCGGTCAGCGCCGCGAAGACAAGCCTCGCCGCGACGGCGACCGCCCCGGCTATGGCGGTCAGCGCCGTGACGGCGACCGCCCCGGGTACGGCAGTCAGCGCCGAGACGGTGCGCCCCGCCGCGATGGCGAGCAGCGCTCGTTCGGTCCTCGTCGCGACGGAAGCGACCGCGGGTCGTATGGTGGCCCTCGCCGCGATGGCGGTGATCGTGGATCGTTCGGCGGTCAGCGCCGCGACGGCGCGCCGCGGCGGGATGGCGACCGGCGCCCGGGTGGCGCCGATCGCCGTACGTCCGGCCGTTTCGACGGCGATCGTCGGGCCCCCGGCGCCTCGCGGCCGCACACCGACCGCACCGGCGCGCCGGAGTACTCGGATCGACCGCGTCACGATGACCCGTTCGTGCCCGACGAGTTCGAGCCGCGGATGCTCGACCGTGGTGCGCGCGCCGAGCTGAAGACGCTGACGAAGGAGAACGCCGACTGGGTCGCGCGTCACCTCGTCGCCGCGTCCGAGTTCCTCGCGACCGATCCCGAGCTCGCGCACCGGCATGCGCTCGCGGCTTCACGGCGGGCCGGCCGCATCGCGGTCGTTCGTGAGACGGTCGCGATCACGGCCTACGAGACCGGCGATTACGCGCTCGCGCTGCGTGAGCTGCGGACCTACCGGCGCATCTCGGGCAACGAGGACCAGCTTCCGCTCATGGTCGACAGCGAACGCGGCGTCGGCCGGCCAGACCGCGCGCTGGAGCTCGGTCGATCGGTCGACCGCGACTCGCTGCCGGCGGCGGTGCAGGTCGGCCTCGCGATCGCGATGTCCGGGGCTCGACTCGATCTCGGACAGTCGGAGCTGGCGCTCGCTGAGCTCGAGATCCCGCAGCTCGATCCCGACCGTGCCTTCAGCTACAGCCCCGCGCTGTTCTCGGCGTACGCCGAGGTACTCGAGGACCTCGGGCGCCACACGGACGCGGCTGAGTGGCGTGCTCGCGCGGTTCGCGCCGAGGAGGCGCTGGGCGGCCCCGCGGAGGCGGAGGTCTTCGAGGTCTTCGAGCTGGACGAGCCGGTCGAGTCGGTTGCCTCGGTCGAGCACGACGGGCCGGTCGAGTCGGATGTCTCGGTCGAGCACGACGGGCCGATCGAACCGGATGCCTCGATTCGAGGCGAATCCACCGACCGCGCCGGTGTCGACGCCGACGTCGAGGTGGCGAGCGTGGACGAGGTCGTGGCCTCGGCGCAGGTCGCGAGCGTCGATGACGTCGTGGGCTCCCGCGAGGTCGCGAGCGTCGACGAGGTCGTGGGCGCCCCCGGGGTCGCGAGTGTCGAGGATCTCCTCGGCACCGCCGACGTCGCAAGCGTGGATGCGGTCGTGGGTGCCGCGGCCGTCCGCGAGGAGGGCGATCCGGCCGACGCGATCGAGCCCGAGGTCGCCGAGCTCCTCGCCGAGACCGACCCCGAGGCGCAGCCCGCCGATGCCGACCCGCGTGAGGAGCTCGCCGATGGCGCTGTTCCGGACGAGAAGTGAGGATGCGGCGCCGCTCGACGGCGCCGACGCCGTGCTCGCGGACCTGGACGGCGTGGTCTACAAGGGCGCACATGCGATCCCGCACGCGGTGGAGAGTCTGAACCTCGCCAAGCGCGAGCGTGCGGTGGGCTACATCACGAACAACGCGTCCAGGAGCGACGCGACCGTCGCGCGTCATCTCGCCGAGCTCGGGCTCGATGTCGAGCCGGCCGACGTCGTGACGTCGCCGCAGGCGGCCATGCATCTGCTCGCCGAGCGGGTCGAGGCGGGGGCGCTCGTGCTGGTCGTCGGCGGCGAGGGCATCGTCACCGAGCTCGAACGTCGCGGGTACCGCGTGACGCGATCGGCCGACGATGACCCTGCCGCGGTCGTGCAGGGCTTCGCGCCCGACGTCGGCTGGACGCAGCTCGCGGAGGCGGCGTTCGCGCTGAATGCGGCGGGATTCGCGAACGAGGCGGGCATTCCGTGGGTCGCGACGAACATGGACTGGACGATCCCGGTCGCGCGGGGGATCGCGCCCGGCAACGGCACCCTGGTCTCGGCGGTGCACACCGCCGTCGGCCGGTTCCCGGTCGTCGCGGGAAAGCCCGAGACGCCGATCTTCGACGAGGCGCGTCGCCGGTTCGGGGCTGAGCGTCCGCTCGTCGTGGGCGACCGGCTCGACACCGACATCCTCGGCGCCCGCCGTGCGGGCATGTCCTCTGCGCTCGTGCTCACGGGCATCGACCGGGCGAAGCAGGTGCTTGCGGCGCCCGAGCAGAGCCGGCCCGACTACATCCTCGGCGACCTGCGCGGACTGCACACGCCGTATCCGCTGATCGAGCGCACGGGGGAGACGACCCGCGTGCGCCGTGCGAAGGTGCGGATCGAGGGCGCGCGCGTCGTGATCGCGGCCGAGGGCGACGACGAGCTCGATCTGCTCCGCGCCGCGTGCGCGGCGATCTGGGGTTCCGGCCGGGCGATCCACGCGCTGCAGGTCCCCGAACGGCTCTACGCGTGAATCCGGCCTCCGCGTGGGTGGCAGCGGGTAGCGTGGAGCGCATGCACGAGGCATCCGACGCTGAGGTTCCCGTCCCGGGCGCGGACCGCGACGCGAGCGCGGCCGCCGAGCACGCCGCCACGGCCGAGCACGCCGTCACGGCCGAGCACGCCGTCACGGCCGAGCACGCCGGCACCTCGGAGGTCGCCGGCATCGAGGCGCTGCCGCTCGCCGAGCGCGCGGGCCGTTACCAGGACGTCGCCGACCGGTTGCGTGCCGAGCTGGAGCGGTCAGACCCGGCGCGTGGCGACGCCTGACATGGCGGGTCAGCGGCTCGACGCCGCCATCGCGGCGCTCGGCCTGGCGAGGTCGCGCACGCACGCGGCGACGCTCATCGCGTCGGGCGTCGTGAGTGTCGAGGGCCGGCCGGTGGTCAAGGCCTCGCACCGGGTCGAGCCCGGTCAGCGCATCGAGGTCGCGAACGCCGACCACTACGTCAGCCGGGCCGCGCACAAGCTGCTGGCCGCGCTCGACGCGTTCGGGGTCGACCCGGCGGGGCGCGTCGCGCTCGACGCGGGCGCGTCGACGGGCGGGTTCAGTCAGGTGCTGCTCGAGCGTGGTGCGCGGTCGGTGCTCGCGGTCGACGTGGGGCACGATCAGCTCGCGACCGAGCTGCGCGACGCGCCCGGGCTCGTGCTCGTCGAAGGCTGCAACGTGCGCCACCTCGACGCGGCCGCGCTCGCCCGCCTGACCGGTGTCGACGACGCACCGACCCTCGTCACGGCGGACCTCTCGTTCATCTCCCTCACGAACGTGCTGCCCGCCCTGCAGGCGAGCGCGGCCGACGACGCCGATCTGGTGCTGCTCGTGAAACCGCAGTTCGAGGTCGGCCGTGGCGGGGTGCGCGAGGGCGTCGTGCGCGATGCGTCCGCCCGGTCCGACGCGGTGATGGGCGTGCTCTGGGCGGCCTTCGACCTCGGGCTCGGCGTGCTCGGCGTCATCGCCTCGCCGATCGCCGGCGGGCACGGCAATCACGAGTATCTCGTCCACCTTCGCGCCCGAGCGGGATCCGATCCGTCACAATGGACAGGACGAGTCGACCAGCTGACCGGAGGAGGGCGCGCGTGACCGAAGGCCGGCACTTCCTCGTCGTCGCGCACACCGGCCGGCAGACCGCCCTCGAGGCGACCGGTGAGGTGTGCGCCCAACTGCTCGAAGCCGGGGCGATCCCCGTGATCGCGAACGAGCACTGGGACGACGTGCACGAGCACGTCCCGACGCTCAACGGCCGGGTGCGGCGGTTCGAAGACCTCGACGGCACCCACATCGAGCTCGTCATCGTGCTCGGCGGCGACGGCACGATCCTGCGTGCGGCCGAGCTCGTGCGCGAGCACTCGGTGCCGCTGCTCGGCGTCAACCTGGGCCACGTCGGCTTCCTCGCCGAGAGCGAGCGCGACGACCTCGACTACACCGTGCGTCGCGCGCTCTCGCGCGACTACACGGTCGAAGAACGCATGACCCTGTCGGTTCGCGTGAAGGCCGACGACGAGATCGTGTACGAGAGCTGGGCCCTGAACGAGGCCACGGTCGAGAAGGCCGAGCGCGAACGCATGCTCGAGGTCGTCATCGAGGTCGACCGGCGTCCGCTGTCGTCCTTCGGGTGCGACGGGGTGGTCATGTCGACGCCGACCGGGTCGACCGCGTACTCCTTCTCGGCCGGCGGGCCCGTCGTCTGGCCGAGCCTCGAGGCGCTGCTCCTCGTGCCGCTGAGCGCGCACGCGCTGTTCGCGCGCCCGCTCGTCGTCGGCCCCGACTCGTCGCTCGCGATCGAGGTGCTGCATCGCACCGAGGCGGCCGCGGTGCTGTGGTGCGACGGCCGCCGCATGTTCGACCTGCCGCCGGGTTCGCGGGTGATCGTGCGCAGGTCGCCCGTGCCGGTCCGGCTCGCCCGGCTCCACGAGGCGCCCTTCACCGACCGGCTCGTGAACAAGTTCGACCTTCCGGTGGCGGGCTGGAGAGGCCCGGTGGGTCGTGAGTAGCGCGACACCGGGCTCGCACGGCATCGAAGGCAGCTCATGATCGAAGAACTCGGCATCCGCGACCTGGGCGTCATCGCCGACGCGACGCTCCCCATCGGCCCGGGGTTCACCGCGGTGACGGGCGAGACGGGCGCGGGCAAGACGATGGTGGTGACCGCGCTCGGGCTGCTCCTCGGCGCGCGCGCCGACGCGGCAGCCGTCCGGTCGGGCGCGAAGCAGGCGTGGGTCGAGGGCCGCTGGTACCTCCCGGGTCAGCCCGTGATCGAGGAGCGCGTCGCCGACGCGGGCGGTGAGCTCGACGAGGGCGAGCTGCTGCTCGGGCGTTCGGTCTCGGCCGAGGGTCGCAGCCGCGCGGTCGTCGGCGGCCGCAGCGCTCCCGTCGGGCTGCTCACCGAGCTCGCCGACGAGCTCGTGGTCGTGCACGGCCAGGCCGATCAGCAGCGGCTGCGCTCCGCGGTGGCGCAGCGGGACGCACTCGACCGGTTCGCGGGCCGTGACCTGCACGAGGTGCTCGAGGCGTATCGATCGGCGTTCGAGTCGTGGCGCGACGATGCGCGTGAGCTCGACCTGCTGCGCGAGGCGCACGACGCGCGACGGCGTGAGGCCGACGAGCTGCGCGAGGCGCTCGACGAGGTCGAGGCCGCCGACCCTCAGCCCGGTGAGGACGACGAACTGCAGGAGCGCGCCGACCGGCTCACCAATCTCGAGGACCTCCGGCTCGCGGCCGCTCAGGCGCATGAGCTCGTCTCGGCCGAGAACCCGGTCGACGACCAGCCCGACGCGATCGGGCTCGTCGAGCATGCCAGACGTCATCTCGAGCGGGTCGCCCCGTACGATGCGTCGCTCTCGCCGGTCGGCGAGGCGCTCGCGAACGCGGGCTTCCTGCTCGCGGACGCGGCGGCCGAGCTCTCGAGCTACGTCGCCGGCCTCGACGCCGACGGGGCGCGCGAGCTCGAGCTCGTGCAGGAGCGGCGGGCGCGCCTTGCGGCGCTCATCCGCAGGCACGGCACGACGCTCGACGACGTGCTGACGTTCCGCGCGCAGGGCGGTCTCCGGCTGCTGGAGCTCGACGGCGACGATGAGCGCATCGGTCAGCTCGAGGCATCCGTCTCGAGCGCCGCCGCCGAGGTCGACCGGCTTGCGTCGCGACTCACCGAACTGCGGACCGACGCCGCGGCCCGCCTCGGCGCCGCGGTGACGACCGAGCTCGCGGCCCTCGCGATGCCCGACGCGCAGCTGCACGTGACGGTCGAGCCCGCGGCGGAGCCCACGGCCTCCGGTCGTGACCAGGTGTCGATCCTGCTCCGCCCGCATCCCGGCGCCGAGCCGCGGTCGGTGAGCCGGGGCGCGTCCGGCGGTGAGCTGTCGCGGGTGATGCTTGCGATCGAGGTCGTGATCGCGGGCACCGATCCGGTGCCGACGTTCGTGTTCGACGAGGTCGATGCGGGTGTCGGCGGCGCGGCCGCGATCGAGATCGGCCGCCGGCTGGCACGGCTCGCGGAGCGTTCGCAGGTCATCGTGGTGACCCACCTCGCGCAGGTCGCGGCGTTCGCGAACAATCATCTGAGCGTGGTCAAGGGCACCGACGGTCAGGTGACCGCGTCGAGTGTGCGGCAGCTCGAGGGCGCCGAGCGCGAGGCCGAGATGGCTCGCCTGCTCTCGGGGCTCAGCGACTCCGAGATCGGGCTCGCGCACGCGCGCGAGCTGCTGGAGATCGCGACGGGTCGCGCCGCATGAGACGCGACCGCGGGCACGGGCCGACCGCGTCCGTACCCGAAGGCGACACGATGGGAGCGTGGAATGCGGCAGGACGGGGCTGAAGCCCAGGAACGTGGCTTAGACTATAAGCCCGTGGTGAATGAACGCGGCGCAGGCCTCCCGAACGCTGAACTTTCCGATGGCGTGACCAAGCACATCTTCGTGACCGGGGGTGTCGTCTCCTCGCTGGGCAAGGGCCTCACGGCCGCGAGTCTCGGCAATCTCCTGACCGCGCGCGGGCTGCGCGTCGTCATGCAGAAGCTCGACCCGTACCTGAACGTCGACCCGGGCACGATGAACCCGTTCCAGCACGGCGAGGTGTTCGTGACCGACGACGGCGCCGAGACCGACCTCGACATCGGGCACTACGAGCGCTTCCTCGACATCAACCTCTCGCAGGCGGCGAACGTCACGACCGGCCAGATCTACTCGAGCGTCATCGCGAAAGAGCGCCGCGGCGAGTACCTGGGCGACACGGTGCAGGTCATCCCGCACATCACCGACGAGATCAAGCGCCGCATGCGGCTGCAGGCGTCGGAGTCGCCCAAGCCCGACGTGATCATCACCGAGATCGGCGGCACGGTCGGCGACATCGAGTCGCAGCCGTTCATCGAGTCGGCCCGCCAGGTGCGGCACGAGCTCGGCCGGAAGAACGTGTTCTTCGTGCACGTCTCGCTCGTGCCGTTCATGGGCGCGTCGGGCGAGCAGAAGACGAAGCCGACCCAGCACTCGGTCGCGGCGCTCCGATCGATCGGCATCCAGCCCGACGCGCTCGTGCTGCGCAGCGACCGGCCCGTCACCGAGTCGAACAAGCGCAAGATCGCGCTCATGTGCGACGTCGACGAGGCCGCGGTCGTGAACGCGGTCGACGTGCCGTCGATCTACGACATCCCGACGATGCTGCACGATCAGGGCCTCGACGCGTACCTGATCGACGCGCTGGGTCTCGGCGAGCGGGCGGCCGACGTGGACTGGTCGGGCTGGAGCGACCTGCTCCGGGTCGTGCACGACCCGAAGCACGAGGTCACCATCGGCCTCGTCGGCAAGTACATCGACCTGCCCGACGCGTACCTCTCGGTCACCGAGGCGCTGCGCGCCGGCGGGTTCGCGAACGACGCGAAGGTCACGCTCGAGTGGATCCCGTCCGACGAGTGCCGCACGCCCGAGGGTGCTGCGAAGCATCTGTCGCACCTCGACGGGATCTGCGTGCCCGGCGGGTTCGGGGTGCGCGGCATCGAGGGCAAGCTCGGGGCGCTGCGGTTCGCGCGTGAGAACGGCATCCCGGCGCTCGGGCTGTGCCTCGGCCTGCAGTGCATGGTGATCGAGGCGGCGCGCAACCTCGCGGGCCTCGAGGGGGCGTCGTCGAGCGAGTTCGACCCCGACACGCAGTTCCCGGTCATCGCGACGATGGAGGAGCAGGTCGAGATCATCGCGGGCGGCGACCTCGGCGGCACCATGCGGCTCGGCCTGTACCCGGCGAAGCTGCAGGAGGGCTCGCTCGCCGCGAGCCTCTACGAGGCGACGGATGTCTCGGAGCGGCACCGCCACCGGTACGAGGTGAACAACGGCTTCCGTGAGCAGATCGCCGCCGCCGGGCTCGTGTTCTCGGGCCTCTCGCCCGACCGCAACCTCGTCGAGTTCGTCGAGCTGCCGCGCGACGTGCACCCGTTCTACATCGGCACGCAGGCGCACCCCGAGCTGCGCAGCCGCCCGAACGACGCGCACCCGCTGTTCCGCGGGCTCGTGGGTGCGGCGATCGACCGTCGGCGGGCGAGCCTGCTGTTCGACGACGTCGCGAGCGCCTGATGCCCGGGCCCGTGCTCGGCGATGAGCGTGCGCCGGTCGAGGTCGTGTCGACCGAGCTCGCGTTCGAGGGCCGGGTGTGGGACGTCCGCCGGGACACGTTCGAGTACGGCGACGCGCAGATCGTCCGCGACTACGTCGACCACCCGGGCGCCGTCGGCGTCTTCGCGATCGACGACGACGACCGGGTGTTCCTGATCCAGCAGTACCGGCATCCGATCGGGTACCGCGACTGGGAGATCCCCGCGGGCCTGCTCGACGTCGACGGCGAGGACGCGCTCGAGGCGGCCAAGCGCGAGCTCGCCGAGGAGGCCGATCTCGTCGCCTCGGACTGGGCCGTGCTCAGTGAGTTCTGGACGTCGCCCGGCGGCAGCGACGAGTCGATCCGGGTGTATCTCGCGCGCGGCCTGAGCGCCACGGCCGAGGCGTTCGCGCGTGAGGCCGAGGAGGCCGACATGCAGACCGCGTGGGTGCCGCTCGACGACCTCGTCGACGCGGTGCTGGCCCGACGCCTCGCGAACTCGCCGCTGATCATCTCGGCGCTGGCCGCGTACGCGGCGCGCGCACGCGACTGGCGCACGCTGGGCGCAGCGGATGCCCCGTGGCCGACCCGCACGCCGGGCCGCGGCGTCGCACGCTGAGCAGACGCGGATGACCGGCCGGGAGATCGACACGTCGGCGCAGCACTATCTGCGGCACCTGGCCGTGGAGCGCGGCCTCGCCCGCAACACGGTCGCGTCGTACACCCGCGATCTCTCGATCTATCGTGCGTTCCTCGACGAACGGGGCCTGGGCGAGCTCGCGGACGTCACCGAGACCGACCTGTCGGACTTCGTGCGCTTCCTCGCGGCCGAGCGCACGCCGCCGCTCGCGACCGCGTCGGTCGCGCGCGTGCTGTCGGCGGTGCGCGGGCTGCACCGCTTCCTGGTCGAGGAGGGCCGGCTCGAGACGGATGCCACGCGCGAGCTGAAGCCGCCGAAGCTGCCGCTCAGGCTGCCGAAGGCGATCCCGGTCGAAGACGTGGAGGCGCTGCTCGCCGCGACCGTCGGCGACGACCCCGCGGCCCTGCGCGACACCGCGCTGCTCGAGCTCATGTACGCGACGGGCGCCCGGGTGTCCGAGGCGATCGGCCTGAACGTCGACGACCTGGTCGACGAGGAGGTCGTCCGGCTGTTCGGCAAGGGCGGCAAGCAGCGGATCGTGCCCGTCGGCAGCTATGCGCGCGCCGCGCTCGACGCGTACCTCGTGCGCGGCCGGCCCGCGCTGTCGGCGCGCGGGCGCGCGACGCCCGCGCTGTTCCTCGGGGCGCGCGGCGGGCGGTTGAGCCGTCAGGCGGCGTGGGAGACGATCACGCGCTCGGCCGAACGCGCCGGGCTCGAGACCTCGGTCTCGCCGCACACGCTGCGCCACTCGTTCGCGACCCATCTGCTGGCCGGAGGCGCCGACGTCCGCGTCGTGCAAGAGCTGCTCGGGCACTCCTCGGTCGCGACGACGCAGATCTACACGCTGGTCACAGCTGACACACTCCGGGAGATGTACACGCAAGCCCACCCACGTGCTCGCTAGAATCGAGCGAGCCGGTCGCTGAGGGGCCGGTGCTGAAGGAGATGAACCGCACGTGACCGACCGCCTCCAGGACACCGGCGAACGCACCGCGCAGACCGGTGCCGTGCTCGGTCCGACCGGTCGGCCGCTGCGCGAGTTCGCGGTGCCCGAGCCGCTCGCGGCGCACGGCCCCGCCCGCATCATCGCGCTCTGCAACCAGAAGGGCGGCGTCGGCAAGACGACGACCACGATCAACCTGGGCGCGGCCCTCGCCGAGTACGGCCGTAAGGTGCTCGCGATCGACTTCGACCCGCAGGGCGCGCTCTCCGCGGGGCTCGGAGTGCAGACGCACGACGTGCCGACGATCTACGACCTGCTGCTCTCGAAGCAGCACGACCCGGCCGACGCGATCCAGCACACGAGCGTCGAGGGCCTCGACGTGATCCCGGCGAACATCGACCTGTCGGCCGCCGAGGTGCACCTCGTGACCGAGGTCGCGCGCGAGCAGATCCTCGCGAGCGTGCTGCGCCGGGTCTCGGCCGACTACGACGTGATCCTCGTCGACTGCCAGCCGTCGCTCGGGCTGCTCACGGTGAACGCCCTGACCGCGAGCCACGGCGTGATCATCCCGCTCGAGTGCGAGTTCTTCGCGCTGCGCGGCGTGGCCCTGCTCATCGAGACGATCGACAAGGTGCGCGACCGGCTGAACCCCGCGATCGAGCTCGACGGCATCCTCGCGACCATGTACGACGCGCGCACGCTGCACTCGCGCGAGGTGCTCGAGCGCGTCGTCGACGCGTTCGGCGACGAGGTGCTCGAGACGGTCATCACACGTACGGTGAAGTTCCCCGACGCGACCGTCGCGGCGACGCCCATCACGAGCTTCGCCCCCGAGCACCAGGCGTCGAAGGCGTACCGGCAGCTGGCCAGGGAGCTGGTCTTCCGTGGCGCCGTCGCCTGACGCGGGCCAGGTCGACGCCACGCAGACGGATGCCTCGGGCTCGGCCGCCGAGCCCGCGTTCCGGGTCGCCCTCACGAACTTCGAGGGCCCGTTCGACCTGCTGCTGTCGCTCATCGCCAAGCACGAGCTCGACATCACCGAGGTGTCGCTGTCGAAGGTCACCGACGAGTTCATCTCGTATCTGCGCGGCCTCGACTCCGAGGAGGAGCTCGACCAGGCCTCCGAGTTCCTGGTCGTCGCCGCGACCCTGCTCGACCTGAAGGTCGCCGGGCTGCTGCCCCAGGGCGAGCTCGTCGACGCCGAGGACGTCGCACTGCTCGAGGCCCGCGATCTGCTGTTCGCCCGGCTGCTGCAGTACCGCGCGTTCAAGGAGGTGGCGCGCTGGTTCGCGGGCGAGCTCGAGGCCGAGGGCCGGCGCCACGCCCGCAGCGTGCGGCTCGAGGACCGGTTCCGGCAGCGCGCGCCCGAGCTGCGCTGGACGCTCACGGCCGACGACTTCGCGGCGCTCGCGACGCTCGCGCTCACGCCGCGCGAGATCCCGGTGGTCGGGCTCGACCACCTGCATGCGCCGTTGGTCTCGATCCGCGAGCAGGCGGCGCAGGTCGTCGCGGTGCTGCGACGCGGGGAGCCCGTGACATTCCGTCAGCTGATCGCGGGCGTCGAGCTCAAGGGCGTGATCGTGGCGCGATTCATCGCGGTGCTCGAGCTGTACCGGCACGCCGCGATCGGGTTCGAGCAGCTCGAGCCGCTCGGCGAGCTCACCCTGCGCTGGGCGGCCGACCACTGGGACGACAACCGACTGGACAGTCTTGGAGCCGACTATGACGAGTGAGATCGAGCGGGCGAGTGAGCTCGAGCGCGACGAGCCGGGCGGCCCGGTCGAGGCGGATGTCTCGGCTGACGCCGAGGTGGCGGGGGAGCCTGATCGCGAACTGTCGGTGGCGACCCCGCTCGACGTGCCCGGTGCGCCGCGGCTCGACCTCGACCGAGCGCTCGAGGCCATCCTGTTCGTGGCCGACGAGCCGCTCGGCGTGGTGTCGCTCGCCGCGGCCGTCGCGCGCCCGGTCGCCGAGGTGAAGGCGTCGATCGCGCGGCTGGTCGCCGATTACGACGGCACCGGCACGTCGGGCGAGCCGCGCACGGACGAGGCCGGCGAGGAGCCGACCGCGCGGCCCGTGCGGCGCGGATTCGAGCTGCGCGAGGTCGGTGGCGGCTGGCGGTTCTACGTCCGCGGCGAGTACGACGCGCTGGTCGCCGGGTTCGTGCTCACGCAAACCTCGACGCGCCTCTCGCAGGCCGCGCTCGAGACGCTCGCGGTCATCGCCTACAAGCAGCCGATCTCGCGTTCGCAGGTCGCGTCGATCCGTGCCGTCAACGTGGACTCGGTCGTGCGCACGCTGCTCGGCCGCGGTCTCGTGACCGAGATCGACACCGACCCCGAGACCGGAGCGATCCGCTATGGCACGACCGAAGTGCTGCTCACGAACCTCGGCCTGAACTCGCTCGACGAACTGCCCCACATCTCGCCGCTCCTCGAGGACGGCCAGGAAGGATTCGACCTTGACCGCGCATGAGCCTCCCACGCACGCCGGCCCGCCCGGCGACGCCGGACGCGAACGACTCCAGAAGGTGCTCGCGGCCGCGGGCGTCGCGTCGCGTCGCGTCGTCGAGCAGATGATCGTCGAGGGCCGGATCGAGGTCAACGGGCGGATCGTGACCGAGCTCGGCTCGCGCGTCGACGCCGCGAACGACCAGGTGAGCGTGGACGGCGTCGCGGTGCAGCTCGACACCGACAAGCGCTACTACAAGCTGAACAAGCCGCGCGGTGTCGTCTCGACGATGCGCGACGAGCAGGGCCGGCCCGACCTCACCCGGTTCACGGACGAACTCGAGGACCGCGTGTACAACGTCGGCCGGCTCGACCAGGACACGAGCGGACTGCTGCTGCTCACGAACGACGGCGAGCTCGCGCACGTGCTCGCGCACCCGTCGTTCGGCGTCGAGAAGACGTACATCGCCAAGGTGCGGGGCACGGTCGAGCCGCGCACCCTCCAGCGGCTCAAGTCGGGGGTCGACCTCGACGACGGCCCGATCGCGATCGACCGCGGCAAGATCCTCAGGTCGGGCAGCGACGAGCGGCACACGCTCGTCGAGGTGACGCTGCACTCGGGGCGCAATCGCATCGTGCGGCGCATGTTCGACGCGGTGGGACACCCGGTCGTCGAACTCGTGCGCCGACAGTTCGGTCCGCTGCACCTCGGCACGCTGCGCTCGGGCGAGCTGCGCGAGCTCACGAAGTCCGAACGCGGCCTGCTGCTCACGCTCGCGCGTGAGGCCGACGCCGAGCGGAAGGGACGTGCCTGACATGGTGGAGTCTCGGCTCAACGGACCGGTGCGCGTGGTCGGCGCAGGCCTCCTCGGCACGAGCATCGCGCTCGGCCTGCGCTCGCGCGGCATCGACGTCGTGCTCGACGACGCGTCGCCGACGCACGTGGCGATCGCGGTCGACCTCGGCGCCGGCCGCGCGGCCGCGCCCGGCGACGCACCCGAGCTGATCGTGGTCGCCGTGCCGCCCGACGTCACCGCGCGCGTGGTCGCGGCCGAGCTCGACGCGTTCCCCGCCGCGATCGTGACGGACGTCGCGAGCGTGAAGGCCGGCATCCTCGCCGAGCTCGTGGCGGCCGGCGCCGACGTGTCGCGCTACATCGGGTCGCATCCGCTCGCCGGCCGGGAACGCGGCGGCCCGCTCGCCGCGCGCGCCGACCTGTTCGCGGGCCGGCCGTGGGTGGTGGCCGCGCACGACGCCATCAGCTACCAGCGCGCGAGCGCGATCGACGACCTCATCCTCGACCTCGGGGCCACCCTCGTCGAGATGACGCCCGACGAGCACGATCGCGGGGTCGCGCTCATCTCGCACGTGCCCCAGGTGGTCTCGAGCCTCATGGCGCGCCGCTTCCTCGACGCGCCCAACGCCGCGCTCGGGCTCGCCGGTCAGGGGGTGCGCGACGTCACCCGGATCGCCGCGAGCGACCCCGACCTGTGGGTGCAGATTCTCGGGGCGAACGCCGTTCCCGTGCGAGACATCCTGATCGCCTACCGCGACGATCTCGACCGCTTCATCGACGCGCTCGCGCAGCCCGCAGCGCCCGGCGCCCGCCGCCGGGTCGCCGAGGAGCTCACGGGAGGCAACACGGGCGTCGAGCGACTGCCGGGCAAGCACGGCACCGACAAGCGCTTCACGACGAGGGTGGTCATGGTCGACGACCGACCCGGGCAGCTCGCGCGCCTGCTCGCCGAGATCGGCGAGATCGGCGTGAACCTCGAGGACCTGAGACTCGAACACTCGCCCGGGCGCCAGGTCGGCCTGGCCGAGATCCAGGTGCTGCCCGAGGCCGCCGAACGACTCACGAACGAGCTGGCCGCGCGCGGCTGGCGGATCGCAGGATGATGCACATGGACTCCCAGGTGGTGTTCCCCTTCGTGGTGGCCGTCGACGGGCCGGCCGGCAGCGGGAAGTCGAGCGTGTCAAAGGCCGTCGCCCGCCGGCTCGACTGGGGCTTCCTCGACACCGGCGCCGCGTACCGCGCGTTCGCCTGGCACGTCGAGGCCTCGGGTGTCGAGCTCGACGACGAGGCATCCGTCGTCTCGTGTCTCGGCAGCTTCGCGTACCGCATCGGCACCGACCCCGCGGGCTATCACGTGCGGGTCGGCGAGATCGATGTGACCGACGCGATCCGCGAGCCGCACATCTCGGGCATCGTGAGCCGTGTCGCGCGGGTGCCCGCGGTGCGGCACCACCTCATCGAGGTGTTCCGCGCGATCATGGCCGCCGAGCTGCGGCCCGGCATCGTCGTCGAGGGCCGGGACATCACGACGGTCGTCGCGCCGGATGCCCCGGTACGCATCCTGCTCACGGCGAGCGAGGCGGTGCGGATGTCCCGGCGGGCCGCCGAGCTCGACGATCAGGATGCCGCGGTGACGGGTGAGCAGCTGCGCGCACGCGACCGGGCCGACTCGAAGGTCGTCGACTTCATGACCGCGGCCGAGGGCGTGACGACCATCGACTCGACCGACCTCGACTTCGAGTCGACCGTCGACGCCGTCGTGGCCGTGATCGACGGGGTCCACGCCATCGGGCACACGCTCGCCGACTGACGGGACCGGCCCGGGTCATCCGCTCGAGCCCCCCCCCGGCTGGTCGAGTAGCGCGCGAGGAACGAGCACGCGTATCGAGACCCCGAGCAGCCGGCGGCGCCGATCCGCCCGAGACGCTGATTGAATAGAGGCGGCGCGTGCGCCGCGGCCCTGACCGTGCGCACGTCCGCCGAGGATTGAGGAGACACGATGACCGATCGCGACGAGACCGGCCGCGACGACGCCGAGTACACGCCCGAGGACGACGACCTCGCCGAGCGACTCGCCGACGTCGACGACGACCTCGCCGAGCAGCGTGCCGCGGCGCTTCGCAGCGGCCTCGAGGAGTACGACCTCGACGAGGACGACCTCGGGCTGCTCGAGCTCTCGGAGGAGGGCGAGGAGGGCATCACCTATCTGCCGGCGCTGCCCGTCATCGCGATCGTCGGCCGGCCGAACGTGGGCAAGTCCGCGCTCGTGAACCGCATCCTCGGCCGCCGCGAGGCCGTCGTCGAGGACACCCCGGGCGTCACGCGCGACCGCGTGTCGTACAAGGGCGAGTGGCTCGACCGCCGGTTCACGCTCGTCGACACCGGCGGCTGGGAGCCCGACGCGAAGGGCATCGACGCGTCCGTCGCCGCGCAGGCCGAGGTCGCGATCGACCTGTCCGACGTCGTGCTGTTCGTCGTCGACGCGGTGGTCGGCGCGACCTCGACCGACGAGCACGTCGTGCGGCTGCTCCGCAAGACGAAGAAGCCGGTGTTCCTCGTGGCCAACAAGGTCGACGACACCCGGCAGGAGCCTGAGGCCGCCGCGCTGTGGAACCTCGGACTGGGGGAGCCGTACCCGGTCTCGGCGCTGCACGGCCGCGGCGTGGCCGACCTGCTCGACGAGGTGTTCAAGGTGCTGCCCGAGGTCTCGGCCGTCGCCAAGCAGGAGATCGGCGGGCCGCGTCGCGTCGCGATCCTCGGCCGGCCGAACGTCGGTAAGAGCTCGCTGCTGAACAAGGCCGCCCGCGAGGAGCGGGTCGTCGTCAACGAGCTCGCGGGCACGACCCGCGACCCGGTCGACGAGCAGATCGAGCTCGGCGGGCGGGTCTGGCGGTTCGTCGACACCGCGGGCATCCGGCGCCGCGTGCACCTGCAGCACGGCGCCGACTTCTACGCGACGCTGCGCACGCAGGCGGCGCTCGAGAAGGCCGAGGTCGCGGTCGTCATCATCGACGTGACCGAGCCGATCTCCGAGCAGGACGTGCGCATCATCGACCTCGTGCTCGAGTCGGGGCGCGCGCTCGTCATCGCGTACAACAAGTGGGACCTGCTCGACGACGACCGCCGCAGGTACCTCGAGCGCGAGATCGAGCAGGACCTGCACCACGTGGCGTGGGCGCCGCGCGTGAACATCTCGGCGCGCACCGGACGCCACCTCGAGAAGCTCGTGCCCGCGCTCGAGACCGCGCTGGACTCGTGGGACACGCGCATTCCCACGGGCAAGTTCAACGCGTTCCTGACGGAGCTCACGCAGGAGCATCCGCACCCGGTGCGCGGCGGCAAGCAGCCGCGCATCCTGTTCGGCACGCAGGCCGCGACGCGGCCGCCGACGTTCGTGCTGTTCACGACCGGGTTCCTCGACCCGGGCTACCGGCGGTTCATCCAGCGCCGGCTGCGCGAGATCTACGGCTTCGAGGGCAGCCCGATCGTGCTGAACATGCGGGTCAGGGAGCGCCGGCAGCGGAAGTAGCCGCGTCGCGCCCGTCGACGATGTCGCGCACCCGGATCGGGCGCGCCGCCGTCATCGGGCGTTCGGCGCGCCTGGCGAGGAGGTACCCGGCCGGGACGTCGGCCTGCAGCGGCTCGACGACGTAGCGACCGCTCGCGGTCGTGACGATGCAGCCGGGTGGGTATGCGCGGGAGAGCGTGGTGGTCATCTTCGGCCATCCGATCTGGGAGCAGATGCTGGTGCCTCGGAGGGATCGCCTCGTCGGCAGCGAACCCTCATAGTATATCAGTACACCTCGGGCTCAGGGAAGCACGCGCTGCATCACGACGCGCCCCGGAGTCGGCCGGGCGACCTCGGTGAACCCCGCGGCCGCGAACATCGACACCGTGCCGTGGTAGAGCTCCGCGGCGCTCGTGCGCGCTCTCGCGGCGACGTCGACCGCGTATGCCTCGACCGTGCGTGCCCCGTGCTCCGCCGCGAAGTCGACCGCGGCGCGCGCGAGCTCGGTCGCGACGCCACGGCCTCGGTGCCGCGGCGGGACGACGAAGCAGGAGAGCGCCCACACGCCCTCGTCATCGAGGTCGGTCCGTTCGGAGCCGAGCTTCACGATCCGGCTCCGTCGCAGCCGGGTCAATGCGGGGCGCGGTTCGATCGCGCACCAGCCCACGGGCTCGTCGCCGTCGTACGCGAGCAGCCCCGGGCCGGGGCCGGGCGAGGCGAGCTGGTCCGCGAGCCGGTCGTGCATTTCGTCGTCGCCGATCTCGCGCCAGTCGCGAGCGGGGATCTTGAACCACTGGCACCAGCAGTGCGCCGCGTCGCCACGCGTGCCGAACACCGACTCGAGGTCGGCGAGCGAGGTGCGCGTCGCGGGGACGATGCGCAGCGCGGGGGCGGTGTCGTCGTCGTTGCCGTTCGCCATGCGAGCACGCTACCGCGGAACGGGGGCGGTTCGGCCCGGGTCTGCGCCACGTTGCGCGCATCCGCGCCACCTGTGCAGGCGCAGATGGCGGGCAAGTGGCGCGGAGGTGGAGATCGTGAACACTGTTCATAATGTTGTAGACTCACGATATGGAGATCACCGTGCTCGACCGGCTGCTGCAGATCGGCGAGCTGTTTCAGCGCGACATGGCGACGCACTTCGCGGGATCGCCGCTCACACCGCAGCGCGTGCAGGTGCTCTGGGAGCTCGCGCGCGGCGGCGCCTGCCCGCAGCATGAGCTCGCGGCCCGGCTCGAGGTCAGCCCGCGCCATGTGACGACGCTCGTGGATGTGCTCGAGGCGGGCGGGTACGTGCAGCGTTCGCCGCATCCGACCGATCGCCGGTCCTTCTTCGTCGGGCTCACGTTGGCGGCCGAGGAGTCCATGCACCAGATGCAGCGCGATCACGAGCAGCTGTCGGCCACCCTGCTCGACGCCGTCGCGCCGGACGACCGTGCCGCACTCGAGCGCGGCGTGACCGCGATCGCCGAACGGCTCAGCGAGCTCGTCGCCGCCGACGAGGCGCGCCGTCGCGCTGAGGCAGAGGCAGCGGCAGTGGCGGACGCAGCGGCAGCCGCGGAAGCGGAAGCGGCGTCATGACCGGGGCGGCGGTGCGCGCGGAGCGCGAGGCATCCGTCTGGGCCCGCGTGCGGAACTTCGCGTGGCGCGCGCTGCTCGTCGAGCTGCGCATCTACGCGAGCATCGGCCGGCTGATCGCGCGCCGGCCCGATCTCGCGCCCGGCGCGGCCGGATTCTCCTACCACAAGCCCGTGCTGACGATTCTCGTGATCTTCATCGTGCTGTCCGCGGTCGAGATCCCCATCATCGACCTGATCGTGCACCAATGGCCGTTCGTGCGCATCCCGCTGCTCGTGCTCGGCATCTGGGGCCTGACCTGGATGGTCGGGCTGCTCGCCGCCTACCTGATGCGGCCGCACACGGTCGGGCCCGAGGGCATCCGAGTGCGCGAGGGGCTCGAGGTCGACGTGCCGCTCACGTGGGACGACATCGCGTCGGTCGCGCTCGACCGGCGCGTCGACGAGCCCAAGTCGCCGCGCATCGCCCCGACGGATGCCTCGTGCACGCTGTCATTGCGCATGCAGGACGAGACGAACGTCGAGATCGAGCTCGAACGCCCGACGCCGGTGCGACTGCCGGGTCTGCCGCCCAGGGGCGGCGTGCACGACGTCACGCACGTGCGGCTCTGGACCGACGACCCGAAGGGGTTCATGGCGGCCGTGCGCGAGCAGATCTGACGCAGGGGGTGGACCTCCGCGGACGACGTGCGCGAAAGTGATCTCGACGCCGCGTTCCCGGGGGAGGATCTCGCATGAGCAGTGACGCCGGTGCATCAGCCGAGACGGCCGGGTCCACCCGGCCCGGCGACCCCGCGGAGGTGCGGTCATCGTGGGTGCCCATGATCGGGCTGTTCCTCGCGCAGATCCTGATGTCGTACAACGTCTCCGCGCTCCCGGTCTCGCTCGGCGGCATGGTCGAGACGTTCGGCGTGCCGCCCACCGACGTCAGCACCGCGATCGTCACGTACGGCCTCGTCGTCGCGGCGCTCGTCATGGTCGGCGCGAAGATCGGGCAGCGCGTGGGCTGGGTCATCGTGTTCCGAATCGTGGTCGCACTGTTCGCGGTCTCTGCGCTGCTCATGATCTTCGCGCCCGGTGTCGGATGGGTCATCCTCGCCCAGGCGCTGGCCGGGGCATCCGCCGCCATCATCGTGCCCTCGCTGGTGGCGCTCATCGCCGAGAACTACCGGGGCGGTCAGCAGGAGGCCGCGATCGGGTCGCTCGGGTCGGCTCGGGCGCTCGCGGGCGTGAGCGCGTTCCTGATCGGCGGCACGCTCGCGACGCTCGTCGGGTGGCGTGAGGTGTTCATCGTCGTCCTCCTCCTCGCGGTCGCGGTGTTCGCGCTGAGCTTCCGGCTCCGTGGGGCCCCGGGAAACCGCGCGATCACGATCGACGTGGTCGGCGCGCTGCTCATCGGGCTCGGCATCGTGGCGCTCACGCTCGGGGTGAACAACCTCAACACGTGGGGCGTCGTCGCGGCGCGGCCTGCCGCGCCGTTCGAGATCCTCGGCCTCTCGCCGGCACCGCTGCTGATGCTCATCGGCCTGGTGCTCGTGCAGCTGTTCTTCCTATGGACGAGGCGCCGCACGAAGGCCGGGCACGTGCCGCTCGTGAGCCTCTCGGTGTTCGGGTCGTCGCGCGAGCGCGCGGCCGTGTACGCGATGTTCGTCGTCGTGGGGCTCGAGGCGGCGCTGAACTTCACGATCCCGCTGTACATCCAGATCGTGCAGGGGCGAACCCCGTTCGACACGTCGCTCGCGATGCTGCCGTTCAACCTGACGGTGTTCTTCACCGCGATGATCGTGGTGCGGTTCTACCGGCGCTTCACGCCCCGGACGATCGGCATGTTCTCGTTCGCCCTCACCACGATCGCGCTGACCAACGTGCTCGTGACCGCATCGCCGAAGGAGCTCGCTGGCGACGTCGGATCGGTGCGCGGCACCACGCAGAACCTGGCCTCAGCGGTCGGCACGGCGGTCGCGGGCGCCATGCTCGTCGGCATCCTGGGGCTGAACGTGGCCTCCTCGCTCGTCGAACACCCCGAGCTGCCGCCCGCACTCGTGTCGCAGGTCGACCTCGACCGCGTCAACTTCGTGAGCAACGACCGGCTGGCAGACGTGCTGTCGGAGACCGACGCGACGCCCGCACAGGTCGACGCCGCGGTCGCCCTCAATGAGGAGGCGCGGCTCAGCGCGCTCAAACTCGGCCTGCTCATCCTCGCGGGCGTCAGTGCACTCGCCATCGTGCCGGCGAGCCGGCTGCCACGGTTCCGGCCGGGCGAGGTGCCGGAGAGCGTCGCGACGGGCGAGGCGGTGACGCCGGAGCCGTCGCGCTCGGCGTGACCGACGCGGTCCGTGCGCCCCCGCCCGGTCAGAGCCCAGGCAGGTGCCGGATGTTCGACCTGGCCATCGCGACCGCCTCGGCGCCGCCGCCCGTCAGGACGATCTTCGACATCGCGAGCGCGAACCCCTTCATCTGCTCGCCCGTGATCGCGGGCGGCAGCGAGAGGGCGCGCGAGTCGGTCACGATGTCCACGAGCGCCGGGCCGTCGTGCGCGAGCGCGTTCGCCACCGAGGCCTGCAGCAGCTTCGGGTCCTCGACGCGGACCGCGTGGAACCCGATCGCGGTCGCGATGCCCGCGTAGTCGACGCCCGGCACGTCGACGCCGAAGTCGGGGAACCCGTTCACGAGCATCTCGAGCTTCACGAGCCCGAGCGTCGAGTTGTTGAAGACGAGCACCTTCACGGGCAGCTGGTAGGCGGCGGCCGTGATGAGCTCGCCGAGCAGCATCGAGAGGCCGCCGTCGCCCGCGATCGCGATGACCTGCCGGCCGGGATACGCGACCTGCGCCCCGATGGCGTGGGGGAGCGCGTTCGCCATCGAGCCGTGGATGAACGAGCCGATGATGCGCCGTTCGGGCCCCGGCGTCACGTAGCGGGCCTGCCACACGTTGCCCATGCCCGTGTCGGCCGTGAAGATCGCGTCGTCGGCCGCGGCGTCGTCGATGACCGAGATCGCGAACTCGGGATGGATCGGCTTCACGGTGTCGACGTCGGTGTAGGTGCCGACCACCGAGCCGAGCAGCTTGTCGTGCTTCTTCAGCATCCGGTCGAGGAAGCTGCGGTTCTTCTTCTCGCGCACCAGCTCGGTGAGCATCATCAGGGTCGCACGCACGTCGCCATGCACGGGATGCGCGACGCTGACGCGACGGCCGAGGTGCGAGGCATCCGTGTCGACCTGCCCGATGACGACCTTCGACGCGTCCGGCAGGAACTGCTCGTACGGGAAGTCGGTGCCGAGCAGGAGCAGCAGGTCGGCGTCGTGGATGCCCGCGTGCGCGGCGCCGTAGCCGAGCAGACCGGTCATGCCGATGTCGTACGGGTTGTCGTACTGGATCCACTGCTTGCCGCGCAGCGAATGCCCGATGGGCGCCTTCACGTGCTCGGCGAACGCGATGACCGCGTCGTGCGCGCCCTCGACGCCGGCGCCGGCGAAGATCGCGACCGTCTTCGCCGCATCGATCGCGTCCGCGAGCGCCTGCACGTCGGCCTGCGCGGGCACGAGCGTCGGCTCCGCGGTCGGCACGAACGCGGGGAATCCGTCGGTGGCGTCGAACTCGGCGATGTCGCCCGACATGATCACGACCGACACGCCGGGCCCGGTGACCGCGTGCCGGATCGCGGAGTTCACGACGCGCGGCGACTGCGTCGCCGTCGAGACCTGTTCGCAGTAGTTCGAGCACTCCACGAAGAGGCGTTCGGGATGCGTCTCCTGGAAGTACCCCGACCCGATCTCCGCACTCGGGATGTGGCTCGCGATCGCGAGCACCGGCGCCTTCGACCGGTACGCGTCGTAGAGGCCATTGATGAGGTGCAGGTTGCCCGGCCCGCAACTGCCCGCGCAGACCGCGAGCTTGCCCGTCAGCTGCGCCTCGGCGGCCGCCATGAACGCCGCGGCCTCCTCGTGCCTCACGTGGATCCAGTCGATGCCGCCGTTCGCGCTCCCGCCGCTGCGGCGCACCGCGTCGACGATCGGGTTCAGCGAATCCCCGACGATGCCGTAGATGTGATCGACGCCCGCGTCGATCAATTGCGCGACGAGCTGGTCGGCGATGGTGCGGGCCACGGGGTCCCCCTCTGATCGGCGTGCGGAGATTCCAGTCTGGCTCGCGTGCGGGCCGCGGTCGAGGGGGTGGCGGGCGGATGTCTCGGGGTGGGCGTGTGCACGAGCACGGCTCCGGATGCCGCTATGATGGTCAAGTTGTCTTCGACGCGAGAGCGCCGGGGGCATCGGGCTGTGGCGCAGCTTGGTAGCGCACTTGACTGGGGGTCAAGGGGTTTACCTCGCTCCGGTCGGCCCGAACAACTGAAAATCTATGCCACGGGCTGTGGCGCAGCTTGGTAGCGCACCTGACTGGGGGTCAGGGGGTCGCAGGTTCAAATCCTGTCAGCCCGACGGGAAAGCCCTGATGAGAAGCCATTTTCATCAGGGCTTCGTCATGCCTGGCGACGGGTTTTCGTTGGTCCCCCTCCGGTCCCCTCGCCGACGCGAGGGCGTATGGGTCGAGAGCCCGGACGGCGGATTTGGGTCTCCGGTAGCCCTTGCCTGTGGATAAGGGGACCAAAAGGGGACCAGAGCGCCCGATCGTGACTTCAGCTACCTGTCACAGGGACCTCGACGCCCCGCGCCGGGTCGGCCCGCTGGCTTTGGCGGATCGGGCGAGGAAGGCGTTGGCCTGATCCGCGGCTGATGCGAGGTGGCGGTCGTCGGGGTGCAGGTATCCGCGCGTGGTCTCCACGGAGGCGTGACCGAGGATGTCCTGGAGGACGTGCAGCGGGATGCCTGCGTCGGCCATCCAGGTAGCCCCGGTGTGCCGGAGTCCGTGGCGGGTGAGGTCCGGCAGCCCGAGATCGCTGACGATCTGGTCCCAGTTCGTAGCGTCCCGCACGGTGGCGGTGGTGAGCGCGCCGCCTTTCGGGCCGACCAGTAGCCGCTCCTTAGGCACCTTGCCCTCGGTGAGACGTTCGAGGATCGGCCGGAGCGGGTCGAGGATCGGGACGCGGCGTTCTCTGCGGCCTTTGGTCTGTTTCGTGATGAGCCCGCCCTTGCCGGGGTATGTCTGCCGGGCGATGACCACGATGTTCTTGTCGAACCGGACGTCGCCTGCCTGGAGGCCGGATACTTCGGAAGAGCGTGCGGCGAGGAGGGCGGCGAGCATGACGAAGTCGGAGTAGGACTGATGAATCTTTCCACATGCCTTAGCTAGTTCCGTCAGAGTGCTCATATCGGGGATCGCGTGAGCACGCGGTGAGGACTCTTCGGCAGGCTGAAGGCGGAAGGCATTTCGGTTCAGGCTGCGCTTGGCACGGTTCTTAGCAGGGTTGATCGCGATGAGCCCGTCGCGGACTGCCTCGTCGAGGATCCGCACGAGCGGCGCGATCGAGTTCTTGATCGTTGACGCCCCGTGGCGCTTCTCCCATACGTCGATAGTGCGGTCGATCACCCCGGCGGTGATCTGCGTGACGGGCAGGTGCCCGAGCGCGGGCAGGACTCGGAGTTTGAGCCCGTACCCGTAGGTTTCGCCGGTGGAGGTTGGGTCGAGACCGCGCGCCCATCGGTCGCCGATTGCGGTGACGAACCCGGCGAGCGTCATGGATACGTCCATGCCCCTGGCCGATGACTGCCGCAGGGAGTCGAAGAACTCGTGCGCTGCAGCCTCGTCAGCGACGATCTCGGAGCGGATGACGCGTCGCTTGCTGATTGGGTCCGTCCAGCGGGCGCGGGCGCGGATGCCGTAGGAGCGACGTTCCAGGTCGGTGGAGATCCTCACGCCGACCGGAGGCACCGGCTTCGGTTGAGCTTGCGGGAGCGGTTTACCCTTCCGGGGCATGGCCGTGCTCCAGGCTCGCCAGCCAGGCGTCGACCGCGTCGATCCGGTACCGGGCGATCCCGCCGAGCATCAGGAACGGGGGCCCCTGGCCTGCGGACCGCCATCTCGACAGGGTCGATTCGGATACCTTGAGGTACGCGGCGATCTCGCGACTGTCCATCAGCGGAGAAACCACGATCGTGCTGCTGTTCTCGTTCATGAGATTTCTCCGGTATCCGGGGCGAGTCCGGCATAGAAGTCCGCCTCAGCCTGGCGGCGTGCGGCGACATCGTCGAGGACGAACTGCACGAAGTCCTGATCTCGGTGAGCGATGATCGTGTCCTCGACTGGGCCTGCTGGGTCCTCGCCGGGCCAGGTGGTCTGCCGGGTGGGGCGGTCTCGGTCGAGGCGAGTTCCGGAAGCGGCGACCCAGTCGCGGAGTCGCTGGCGGGCGTCGGCGAAGTCGCGATGCCAGCCCAGCGGCGCGGAGCCATTCTGCTCAGGATCGTAGGCAGACAGCCAATGGAGATGCAGCGCGCTCAACTCCCACAGCAATTCTGAATGTCGGTACCAGAACGGCGGAACTACCGAAGCAGGTAGGCCGTAGGCGCGGCGCAACCAGTCGACCCAGCGGTTGAGCTCCAGCCACTCGGCCTCGGCCTCCTCTCCGGTCAGGAGGTTCCAGTTGATCGGGTGCGGCGGCTCCGGGATCAACGGCCCGTCGAACTCATCAGCCTCGTCGCTCAGATCGAGTTCGTCGGTCTCGGGGACTGCGTCGTTCTCGTTCATCGCGGTCACTGCCCTTTCACAGCCCGCGTGCCGGCGCAGCGCTCTGGGGCTCGCGGTGAGCGGTAGCCTCGACGGTCTGCCCGGCGGCCTCCTGCGCGACGGCGGTCTGACGCCGGGTGCGATCGACCTCGTAGCGCGTGCGGGCGAGGTCGTGGCCGAGCTTCTTTGCTACGAACTCTTCGGCCGTGACGATCTCGCCGTCCGGTGTGGGACGGTCGTACTCGCGGGTGTAGCCCTCGGCAACGAACTTGTCGCCCTTGGCGAGCCGGACGTGGGCACGTTCGGCGGTCTTCTTGAATGCGACGAGGTCATGGAAGGTCGTCTCGGTCTGCGTGAACGACCCGTCCGGCTCCTTGCGGTAGTGCTCCTGCCCGATCTTGACGTACAGGCGGGCGTCGCCGCGTTCGGTGTAGGTGAGCTGCGGGTCGGAGGCGATGAACCCGGAGAGAGATTGCTGGGTGTGGAGAGCCATCGGACTGTCCTCTTTCTGACATCACGGGCGACCCCACGGCCGGGATCGCCCTTGTATCAGGCAGGTGCGCCCGGATCCTCCAACGGACGACGCTGCAGCAGGTGCTCGATGCCGGTCCGGTCAGCGCGAAGGGTCTTCGCGTCGGGACGGTCGGTCCAGGTCCGCATGCGGGTGACGATGGGCGGTGCAGAGCGCAGCATGACCAGCGCGGTCCCGAACGGCAAGGTACGGATCGTGTCGGGCGGCATGATCGGCACGCGCCGGATCGAGCGCTGCGCGGTGCGGGAGCCGTGGTCTCCGATCGTGGTGGAGTCGGTCACCTCGTCGCGTTCGCCGATGAGGGTGGTCATGTCATGGAGGTCTTTGGAGTTGGAGGCTCCGCCGAGGATGATCTTTACGATGCTGGCGTCCCAGATCGCGCCGGCCGCGTTCTCTGACCACTTCTCGCGCGCCTGGGCGAGGCTTTGGAGCACGGGCATGGTGGTGATTCCGGTGCCGCCGCCCTCCGCCATTAGCGTTGGCAGTGACGGGAGCGGGGCAAGGTTGCCGACTTCGTCGAGCGCGAGCAGCAGCGGAGGGTCGAGGCGGGCTCCGGGGCTGCTCGCGGCGATGCGGCGTGCGGCTTCCACGACATCTTCCACGAACGCCGCTACAAGCGCCGCGCTGTTGTTGGCGCCGGCGCCGGTGGCCAACAGATACAGGGTTCCTTTGGCACGGAGGAACGCTTCGGGGTCGAAGTCCTCATCCGCCCGCGGTGACACGGCATCGAGGACGCGGGGGTCGGCGAGAGCGGCGAGGGCGAGGGAGACGCCCTGCCAGATGGAGTCTCGGGTTCTCGGGTCGGAGTCGATCATCGCCTGCAACGAATCCGCCCACCCTGTCGCCGCTTTCGGGTTCGCGGTGAGTATCGCGACCGCATCGGCAGCGGCGGACGGGTCGAGGGTCCACCGGAACAGCTCTGAGGGTGGCCGATGGTCGAGGGCTGCAGCGTGAAGGAGCGCTTGGAGGGCGGTGCGGGTCTTGCCTTCCCAGAATCCGCCGCCTTCGACACCGCCGGCGGACAGGCCGGTGCCGGCAGCAAGGCCGGTCGCGCGGATGATCGCCGTCAGCGGGTCCTCACACCCCCGGATGGGCGACCAGCGAAGCCCCCCCGGGACGCCTTCGGCGAGGTGCTGCGGGTCGAACACGGCGACCGGCCCGCTCCGCTCACGTGCACGAAGCGTTGCGGTGAGGTTGTCGGGCCGGGTGGAGGTGGTGACCACGGCGCCGGGCGCGTCGAGGATCGTGTTGATGACGATGTGGGCGCCCTTCCCGGAGCGGGGCGGGCCGATCAGCAGGATGGAGTCTTCCACGGACGCCCATACGCTCTTGCCGCGTGAGGTGCCGATCCGGTAGCCGACATTCTCCGGGGCCGGCTGGTCGAGCGAGGGGCGCAGGTGCCCGGCGCGTCGCAGCAGGGCCGCCTCGGATGCGGCTTTCGCGACTTCGGTGCGGGTGGCGATCCCGGCGATCCGGTGCGGGTCGTTCTTGACGTGGCGGCCGTGGTCGCGGAAGAACCGCCACGCCCACCACCCGCCGGCAGCCGCGGCGAGGATCAGGAGCGCGGCGGTGATCCAATATGCGACCGGGTTCAGGGCGGGAGCGTCGAGCGCTGATGCCGGGTCGCCCGGGGTGAGGAAGACGCCGAGGCCGGCGTCGATCCCGCCAGCGGGCAGGGCTGTGCCGGTGATCCAGGCGGCAATCGAGCCGGCGCCGCGGAGGATGGCGGCGAGGATCGCCGCGCTGATGAGGATGCCGATGCCGACGTTGCTCAGTTCGTCCCCGAGCGAGCCCGCCGGCCTGGGCGTGCTCATTCCGGACGGCCGATGGTGAGGGTGCCGGAGATGCGGCCGAAAAGGATCACCTCACGGGTCGGACTGGCCGCGAGCTGATCGGCGGTGATCAGCCCGCGCATGGTGCCGTCTGGGGCGGCGTCGCCGTGGGCGACGATCACGGCGATCGCCACATCCTCGCCCGGCACGAACCCCTCCCCGCGCAATGCCACGAGCTCCGGCACCACACGCGGCACCGACACTGCGGCCTCGGGTTCAGGTCCTGGTTCGGTGCGGTGGGGCTTTCCGGGAGTGATGATGTCGGTGAACACGGTGCCGTCGGCTTCGCGCACCTCGACCCGCACCGGGGACCGGTGCCGCTCAGTGAGCTGGTCAAGCAGACGGGCAAAATCTTCCCGCCGCCAGGCCGGCGCGAACGGTTCCGGCTCCCACGGCGCCCCGTCGACCGTGACACTCATCGCCCCATCGCCGGTGATGGTCATGACCACGTGCGGGAGCACCACGGGCACCGCCTCCTCCTGATGCCGGGTGCCGGGGGCGGTGGTGCGCTTGTAGCGGGGCCGGGCCATCACGCCTCACCGGCCTTGCCCGCGGTCGCCGCAGCCTCGCCGGGCTGGGCGTCACGGGCGTCGGTGGTCATCCGGCTGGTCGTGTCGAAGGTGGCGAGCTCGGCGGGATGGAGCTGGTGCTGCACGACGAAGGAACGGTCCTTGATCCGCCACAGCCCTTGCCCGGTGCCGAGTCCGGGGAGCAGTTTCTGTTCCGTGCCGGTGAGGCCGAGCGCGGTCGCGGTGGAACCGAGCTGGTCGGCTTCCTGCCGGTACACGATCCGGGTTTCCGCGTTCGCGAGCAGCGATGAGGCGAGGGCACGCATCGCGGAGCCTTGATCGCCGACGTTGTCGAGGTCGCTGAGTTTGTGGAAGATCAGCATGTTCGCGATCCCGAAGTGCCGGGCCAGCCGCCACTGGGCATCCATTCTCCGCAGCAGCGACGGGTATGCCATCAGCCGCCACGCTTCGTCGTAGATCACCCACCGCTGCCCGCCGTTCGGGTCCGACAGGGCGGACTCCATCCACGCCGACGAACAGGTCATCAGCACGGAGATCAAGGTGCTGTTTTCCGCGACGCGGGAGAGGTCGAGGGACACCATCGGAAGTGACGGGTCGAACCTCACGGTGGAGGGTCCGTCGAACAGTCCTTGGAGGTCACCGGCGACGAGGCGGCGCAGCGCGTGCCCGACGAGGCGGCCGTCTTCTGCGAGGCGCCCGTCCTCGTCATCGGCAGGGTTCGGGGTGAGGATGCGGTCGACGACCATCGGCAGAATCGGCACCTCCGCCGAGCGCACCGCGTCCCTCATCGCGAGGTCGATGGCGGTGTGCTCCAACGGTGAGAGCGGCCGGTCGAGCACGGTTTCGGCGAGGGCGCCGATGAGGTCGCGGCGACGAGAGGCAACCTGCATCGCCCACTCCGCATCGCTGACGGTGGAGGGCCGGTGGCCTTCATCGAGCGGATTGAGGCGGTTGGACAGGCCGTGGCCGAGGATGATCGCCCGCCCGCCGACCGCTTCGGCGACGGCGGTGTGTTCGCCTTTCGGGTCGCCGGGCACGTACACGCGCCGACCGAACGGCAACGACCGCGTATAGAGCGATTTCGCCAGGCTCGATTTGCCGGAGCCGACGATGCCGGCGAGGACGACGTTGGGGGCGGTGATGATCCCGCGCCGGTACAGCACCCACGGGTCATACACGAATGAGCCGCCGGAGTAGAGGTCTTGGCCGACGAAGATACCGTCCGATCCGAGGCCACCTTCGGCGAGGAACGGGTACTGCCCTGACAGGGTCGCGGAGGTGTCCTGGTGCTTGGGGAGCCGGAACCGGCCCGGAGTCCGCAGCGCCGCCGGCCCCGGCTCGCCGGCGGCGGGCAGATAGGTGGTGTTTCGTCGTTCGGCGCGTTCGGCCTCCCACCGTGCTTTCGTGTCCGCTTTGCGGGTCTCGCGGGCGGTGGTCTCGATCCGGGTCGCGGCCTGACGGCGGGCTTTGCGTGCCCGGCGGCGTTCACCTTCCGGGCCGACGAGCACCGCCGTGTGCAGGCGGCCGTCCTCCGGCCCGGTCACAGCGCCAACCCCCGCGCACTCATAGCTCCCGGCCTCCGGGTGAACCAATCGCCATCGCCGCGCTCCCGGCCCACTGCCGGGGTCGCTGACCGTCCCGACTTGTGCGCGACACGCTCCGGCTTCCGCACCCGCCGTCACGGTCGATGCGGGGGTGATTATGCCGAGGAGCGCGGGGTCGGGCAGGGCGCCGTGCTCGCGCAGCAGCGACACATGCCCGAGGAACGGGTTGTAGGTGAGGGTGTAGACATCCCGCGTCGAGGTCTTGTCGAGCTGCCCGGTCGGGGGCTGGTCGTACACGTACCCGTTCTCGAGCGCGGCCTGCACGGTCTCCTCGCCGTAGTCGAACCCGGCCAGGTGCTCGATCGCCGCATCGGTGCCGTCCCGGTCGATCAGGTCCAGCACCTGGTCGGCGTCGTCGCCTTGGAGGAACACGACGCTGATCCACCGCACCCCCGCCCCCTCACCGGAGACACCTTCCCGGAGGCTTTCGTTTGACAGCTCGGTGGGGCTGGCGGGGTGCCAGGCGATGCGGCCGGAGTGCTGGGATGCGGCATCCAGCCGTGCCTCCACGTCATCGAGCAGGATGCCGGCCTGGTGCAGCTCGTCCGCGGCGGCGAGAGCGAAGGTCGCCCCCGCGTGCTGGTTGCCGGCGTCATCGTGGGCGCGGGCGCGGGGTGCGATGTGCGCAGCAGTGACCTGGTCGAGCACCTGCCGCAGCGACCGGACCCCGGCGAGCAGGTCACCGATCACCGGGTACGTGTCGGCCGGGTTCTCGAAGGCGCGGGTCGCGTGGGCGAGGCCCCGCAGCGCGGCCGACGTCTCACTGGCGTCGGCGAGGGGGTCATCGAAGGTGGGCATGAGCGGGACTCCTCACAAGAAGCGATGGATACGGGTCAGACGGTGCGGCACAGCGGCAGGGCCGAGGCGGTGAACGCTTGGGCTTGCTGGCCGACGAGGCGGCGGGTTTCGCAGGAGGCTTGGATGGCGGCCTGCTCGACGGCGGCGACGGCCGCGTCGAGCTGATCGACGGTCGGGGCGGAGACGGCGACGAGGCCGGAGACGCGCAGGACGCCGTGCCCGGCGGTCAGGTCGGCTTCTTGTTGCAGCACGTCATCGAGTTCGGCGCTGGTGGCGGCGTCTTCGACCTGCCCGATCTTGCGGCGCTGGGCCTGGTCGGAGATGAGTTCGGTCTTCTTCTTCCGCAGGTCACGGGCGGCCTGATCGGCGCGCACCGGGGTGTAGTGCAGGGCGAGGGTGCGGAGGATACCGCCGGTGAGCACGAGCGGGGCGAGGAACCCGGGATACACCTGCGAGCGGGGCCATTCGCTGATCCACAACACCGCATGATGCGCGGAATCGGACCGCAACCGTTCCCAGGTTTCGGTGACGGCGACCGGCCCGGCGGTGGCGAGGTCTCGGCCGAGGTCGCCGTGGCGTTCCAGGGCGGGTGCGGCGGCGGGGTCGTAGGCGCCTCGGAGGATGACGGCGACCTGTCCGGGTGTCAGCCATCCGGTCGAGGTGAGTTCCGCGGCGCGCAGCGCCGTGGTGAGGGTGGTCATCTCCTGCCGCAGCACGGCGGCGGCGCCGCGGATCCCGCCGCCGGCGGTTCTGATCTGCCGGGCGGAGGTCTTCATGTCGAGGGCGACGCTGATCGTGGTCGCGTGCCGCTCCCCGGCAGGCCCTGCCCGGTCGATGAGTTCCGCATAGGTGGTCGCGGCCCAGGAGCCGTCGTCGGTGCCGTGGGTGCGCCACCACTCCGCCAGTCCCGTGCCCGAGTCGGGCAAGGTCCGCTCGGACACCTGGATGCGGGCGATCCTCCCGGACCGGCAAGTGGCGGCGAGCACCCGCCCCCAACCGGAGACGCGGCGCTGCTGCTCTCCGGGGTCGAGCAGCACGAACGCCGGATGGGACACGCCGAGGATCGCGGTGAGGGTCTGCGCGTGCGGGTCGTGGATCATCGCCGCGCCCGTCTCCGGGTCCTCCCATTCCCGAAGCGGTGCCGCATCACCGGGCAGGGCGAGAGTGCCGGCGGGGCGGGGGCGGATGATGCGGCGCCGGTAGAGGAGCTGCCCGAGATACGTGCGGGTCACCCAGCGCGCCACGATGGGCACCCACTCGATCACCTTCCGCCCGCCGGCCGGGATCACTGCCAGCAGGGCGCAGGACGCCCAGACCGGGGCTGTCCACGCGAACCCGAGACCGCCGCCGAGGTAGAGGGAGAACACCACCGTGAGCACGGCGACGCCGAGCACGATGAGCTGAGGCAGGGACAAGCCGAGCATGATCCCGCGCTTGGTCAGGCGGGAGAACTGCACCGCCGCCAGCGGATGCTCGCGCTGTGAGGACGCGTGCGCGTTCGCAGACATCGGTTACTCCTTCCCGGTCGGCTTGGAGGCAGGCGGGGGCGGCGGGTCCGACTTCCGCGGCGCCGACGGGGTCTCCGTGGCCGGCGGTGGAGTCGCGGACGACGGGGCGCCCCCAGGACGTGTGGACGGGGCCGGCGGTGTACCCTGCGCGGTCGGGGGCGGTGGGGAGGGCTGTTCGCCGGCGGCGCCGGCCTGGGCCTCCGCGGCACCGCCGATCGCGTTGCCCGCCTTCGGGCCGGCGGTCGCGGCCCCCACGACCACGGCACCACCGGCGACCACGGCGGCACCGACCGGACCCGCCGCCGCACCGGCCCCAGCACCAGCGCCCGCTCCTGCCCCGGCGCCCGTTCCAGCGCCAGCTCCTGCCGCGGATCCCGCACCCGCACCCGTGCCAGCGGCGGACGGGCCAGATGGCGGACCGGAGGGTGGCGGTGTCGACCCGCCACCACCGCCTCCGCTGCCGGTGGGTTTGCTGCCTGGGTCGGCGCCGCCGTCGAGGACTTTCTGCGCGGTGTCGGCTTTCGGGGCGGACGGCACCGGGACGGGCCGGTTGAGCGCGGACTTCGCTTCCTGCTCGCTGCTCATCGCGTGGTACATGTCGAACCCGACGAAGCTCAGGAACTTGTAGGTGATGTAGGGGGCGAATGCGGCGATGAACATCAGCACCACCCCGGCAATCGGGTCGCTGATCGAGGCAAGGTCCGCTTCGATCGGCGCGGACACTTGGCCGATGGCGACGAGGAAGATCACGACGAGGACGAGCTTGGAGAAGATCAGGGCGATGACGAATGCCGCCCACTTCCCGAACCACCCCTTGGTCGCATCCCACGTCGCCCCGGCCAGCGCGACCGGTCCGAACACGACCGCGACCAGCAGCAGCGCCTTGCGGATCAGCAGGGAGAACCACACGATCGCCGCCGCGCTGACGGCGAGGCCGGCGAGGAAGATCGTCAGGATCGCGCCGACGCCGGGAGCGGTGATGTTGATCGTCGCAAGGCCCGCGGCGAGGAGCCCGATCTGGGTTCCCATCCCTTCCATCGTGTTCCCGGTGGCCTGCACGATCCCGACCGCGAGCTGATCGGTCACCTCCAGCAGCAGGGCCGTAAGTGTGATGACGAGAAACGATCCGAGGACGCTCTTGGCGAGGCCGAGGGCGGCACGGGAGAGGGCGGTGGGGTCGCGGTGGATGAGGCCGGTGATGAGCTGCAAGCAGAAGAACACCAGCATGATGAACACCGCGACCCCGAACAGCACGTTGTACACCCCGACGTACTCGGGGCTGGTGACGTCGACGAGGGTGGTGGTGTCGAACACCGCCCAGACGGCCTCGAACAGCCATGCGGCAGCACCGGCCATCGCCTGGGCGAGCCAGTCGAACGGTGCCGCGACCAGGGATGCGGCGCCCTCTCCGACGGCGTCGCAGACGGAGGAGATGACCGGGACATCGCACACGCTCACCGCAGCCACCCCCGCGGCCGGGAATCATGTCGGGTGCGCATCAGACGGCCTGCCCGACGCCCCAGAAGAAGTTGATCAGCGTCACCGCGGCACCGCAGATGATCGCCGCTCCGCACGAGACGAGTACGCCGACCTTCCCGCGGCTGGCGAGGTGCGGGTTCGAGGAGTTCGCGCCGAACCCCCACACGATCGCGCTGACGATGAGCGCGAGCACGGAGAGGATCAGGCCGACGGTCATGACCGCGCCGACGATGATGCGCAGCTGATCGATGCCGGGAAGTCCCGAGCTGTTGGGGTCGATGTCGATCACGGGATGCTCCTTGACTGGTCGAGACGGGTTCTCGACGGTCAGGTGCACCAGCCGCTTCCATAGAATCGAGGGCATGAGCGACGCGACGGCACGGACGGTGGTGTTCCTGCATGGAGTCGGCGTCGGCCCCGAGTCCTGGGACGCTCAGGTTCGTGCGTTGCCGACCGGGTTCGACGGCATCGCCCTCCCCATGCCCGGGCTGCGGGATGCCGACGAGACGCCGTTCTAGCTGGACGCGGCCGCCCGATCCGTCCGGGACGAACTCGACCGTCGCGAGATCGTTGCGGCGCATCTGCGGTCTGTCGCTGGGGGCGATGGTCGCGACCCGCTTCGCCCTGGACTACCCGGACCGGACCGCGTCGCTCACGCTCTCCGGCGGGCAAGTACGCCCGCCCCGCGTACTGATGGGCATTCAGAACGCGATCATGCGGGTGCTCCCCGAACGGGCCGTCGCCCCGCCGGGGATGAGCAAACGCACCCTCCTCGCCGTTCTCACAGCGGTCGGGGCGACGGACTTCCGGGAAGATCTTTCCCGCATTTCGGCGCCGACGTTGGTGATGTGCGAGAGCAAGGATCGACCGAAGTTGCCGGCCGCGCGTCAGCTCGCCGCCGCGATCCCGAATGCGGAGCTTCAGATCGTCCCCGGGGCGGGGCACGAGTGGAATACGCAGCTCCCGGAGGAGTTCTCTGCCCGCCTCAACCGGTTCCTCACGAGGGTCAACGCCTGACACGCCGGGGCGTTACAGCTGGGTGCCGATGTCGAGGAGGAAGTTGACCCATGCGACTCCGGCGCCGGCGAGGGCGGCGGCGCCGATGGCGACGAACAGGCCGGTGCGGGCTTTCGTCGCGGTCTGGTAGCTGCCGGTGGAGGATGCGATCGCCCAGACGATGGCGCAGATGATGAGCATGAGCACGGCGGTGACGAGGACGAACATGAGCAGCGCCCCGACGATGGAGCGCAGCTCGGCGGCGCCGCCGACGCCGCCGAAGTCGGGAAACACGTCCATCACACGCTACCCCCGGTCGCGGTGCACATGGCAGGGGATGCTTCGCCGCCGGTGATGCCTTCGGCGTGATGGTCGGTGAGCCAGGCGTCGGAGTCGACCGCGTCATGCCCGGCGCCGCCGGGGTGAATTTGCAGGTGCAGGTGCGGGCCGGTCGAGTGGCCGGAGGAGCCGACATCGCCGATGTGCTGGCCCGCGGTCACCGTGTCTTCGGTGGCGACATGGATGCCGTGCGCCCACATGTGCACATACATCGACGCGACCCGTTCGCCCCGGACGGTGTGGTCGATGATGATGACACCGCCGCCCCCGTCGGTGTAGTCCGCGTGCACGACGACCCCATCGGCGACGGCATAGATCGGGGTGCCATCGGCGGCGGCGAAATCGGAGCCGGCGTGGAAGCGGCGCTCTCCGGTGATCGGGTCGCTGCGCCACCCGAACGGGCTGGTCCGCACCCAGGTGCCTTCCGGGAGCGGGAACACGATCCGGGTGGTCTCCGGCACCACTGGCGTATCACCGCCACCGCCGCCGTTGCTGTTGGGGGCCGGCCGGGTGAGGGCGGTGAGGATCGCGTCGGCCACCGGCTGATAGTTCTGATACCGGTCGGGGTAGGCGGATACTTCGACGGCTTGGGCGGCTTCGCCGGGGTCGAGTTGCTGCCAGCCGGGGATGTCGAGCAGCCCCCGCGGGCTCGGGTAGTTCGGTCCGGTGGGGCCGCCGTAGAACGCTCGAGCCTGATAGGTGGGGTCCATGAGTTCTGCGACCGTGCCCCACCCGCTGGCGGGTCGCATCTGGAACAGGCCGAGGCTGTCGTGATCGGAGCCGTTGCCGTCGTTGGGATAGTCGCCGCTTTCCGGGTAGGCGCCGGTGTTGGCGAGCATCCGCAGCGTGGACTCGGTGAGCGCGGCCATGAGCGCGATCTGCACCCCCGGGCGGCCGACGCCTGAGGTCTGCCCGCCGACGGTGATGATCGTCGCCGCATGAGTGAGCTGGGTCCGGTTCAGCGTGACGGTCTCCCCGTTCCGGGTCGTCGCCGTCAACGAGTCCGGGATCGGGCCGACCGCCAGCGACCCCGGCGCGCACACCGCCGCGGTCGCCGACGTCCCGGCGAGCGTCGCCACCCCGATCAGCGAGATCGACGGGGCGAGCAGGAGCAGGGCGAGAGTTGCCAGCGCAAACTTCCTCACGACAGTGTCCTCTCTCGTTAGCGGAGGGGGTTGTCGAGTTCGGAGAGCCGCAGCACCTCACACTCACCCGCACCAGAACTCGCGTTCCGGCTGGGTGGGGTGTAGACGAGGAACACGGTGAATGCCACCGGGCGGGAGGCAGACACGGGTGCGGTGCCCCAGGTGCCGTCGCGATGCCGGGTCCCCTCGATCGTGTACGCGACCGCCCCGGCCGGGATCTGACCGGGCGCTGCCTGTGTGACAGCCGTCTCCCACGCTTCCGGGATGAATACCTGGTCGATGGTCAGCCATTGGCGGGTCGCGTACTGGCGCAGCTGCGCCCACGCGTCGGTCGTGGGGAGGTAGGCGCGGACGTCGCCGACGAACGCGTCGGCCTCGCTGACGTGCGCGGCGTCCGCAAGCACCTGCGCGTACTCCGATGGGCTGTGCCCGGCGGCCGTGTCCCAGGTGAACAGCGCCTCCGCGACCGCGTGAGCGAACGCCTCCGGCCCCAGGTTCTGATCCAGCGCCTCCAGCTCCCTCCCGGGTGCCGGGCCGGGTCGCACCGGCGAACTGGTGGAGTGGTCCGGCGGCGCCGGATCGGTGGGGGTGGCGGGGCCGCGGACCAGTCCGTAGATGCCGACGCCGACAAGGATCAGCAGGGCCAGGCCTGCGGCGGTGGCGGCGATCAGGACGCGGCGACGGCGACGATCAGAGGCGGCGGAGTCCATGACACGGGGTTCCTTCCCAAACGGCAGGTCGTGGTTGCCAGGAAGGTGCACACCCCGCACCCCGCCGGGATGGGCGGAGTGGTCAGGCGATGTGCTCGGCCTGGTCCTTCCGGGAGGCACGGGCGGCGTCGGTGAACGCGAGCGTGCCGGCGATGGTCTGCTCGAACCGGGTCCACTGCTCCGGAGTGAGGGCGGGGCCGACCTCGGCCGGGTCGTAGTGGGTCCACCATTCGGTCATGTCGTCCCAGGTCGCCAGGAACACGCTCAGCGGGAACGGCACCGGGGCGCCGCTATTCACCGCCGTCAGCGTCGGACGCTGCGGCTTCTTCTTCCCGGTGGCTTTGGCGGCCTTGACGCGGGCGAGCGCGGCCTTCGCCAGCTGCTCCAGCTCCGCCGCCCGTGCCTGCTGCTCTCCGGACCGTACCTGCGCGGCTTCGGCCCGTGCCTGCTCACGCACCGCGGCAGATTGGGCGGGGTCGGCGGCGAGCTGGTCGAGTTCCGCGAGACGCAGTTCGGCGTTCACGCGCAGGTGGGAGGGATGGACGCTGCCGCCGGCCCTGATCCGTTCGACCTCCTCCGTGGCGCGCTGCCGGACCGTCGCGGGCTGGGTGGGGTCGGCGGCGAGGTCTTCGAGTCGGCCGATGCGCTCGAGCGTCTTGTGGGAGTCGCGGCCGGTGACCATGATCGCTGCCTGCGAGCGGGACTTGCCGTGCTCGAACTGCGGTGGTGGCAAATTTCCACCACCGCCTTCTCCGTCATCGCCAGCGGGCCGGAACCGGGTGGCTTTCTGCCGGCGGGCGGCGTCCTCGGCCAGCAGCACTTTCAGTTCCCGGTAGAGGGCGGCGGCTTCCAGTTGGGTCAGCGGCTTGTGCAGCACGTTCTCGTCCTGCTCGGCGAGGAGTTCCCCGAGCCGGTCGGAGATCCCGCTGCGCACCCACACGTTGATGGTCTTGATGCCGAGCTGGTGGATCGCCGCGAGCCGGCGGGCACCGCAGATCAGGTGCCCGTCGAGGGTGATCGTGATGGGCTGGAGCAGCCCGTTGCGGCGGATCGACTCGACCAGGGGTGCGAGGTCGCCGTAGTCCTGCCGGTGCCGGCGCCCCACGATGATGGAGTCGACCGCGCGCTCCAACTCGATATGCCCCGTCGGCACCGTGCTCATGCCGGATCGCCTCCGAGGCGTGGCGCGGCAAGCCCGGCCGCGATCACCAGATCATCGTCGATGAGGAGTGCGCGCAGGGGCTGGCCGATCAGCAGGCGCACGAGCATGCCCCGCCCGGTATTGGTGTGCGCGAGGGCCGGGTCGGGGGTGCCGAGCACGATCCGCAGCAGCGCGGTCCACGAGGTGCCGGGCAGGTCGAGAAGGGCGCGGGCCTGCCGGTCGCGGCGGAGCACCTCGAACGCCGACGCCCGCGAGGAGGTCTCCGCGAGCCGGGTGGTGATGTACTCGACCGCCGCGCGCGCCGTCGCCGGTTCCCACCCGACCCACGACAGGAACGCGATCGTGTCCTCGACGGCGGCGGTGACGTTCATCACCCGCTCCCGCACCCCAACTTCCTCGTCCTCGTCGTCGTTCGGGTCGGTGAATGGGTTGAAGCGGAAGGCCGGGTGGTAGTCGGGCAGCGGGTTCTCTCGGTCGCTGAAGCGCTCCGCGTCGTGGAACACCGAATACTTCGGGCGGCGCGCCTGATGCACCGAGCACAGCAGCCCGTTGCCGCGTTCTTCTCCGATGCAGGTCACCTGCACTGCCCGCGTCACGACGGCCCACGGGTCGTCCGCCCGCCGGGTCGCCGCCCCGCGCATCGCCTCGAACCCGGCCGATGCGGCCTCCCACGGGTCCAGGCCGTGCTTGCGGGCCAGGGCGGCGTACTTGTTCGCGGCGTGCTCCATCAGTGCCGCCGCCTCCGGGTCATTCCGCCACGCTCCACGGCCGGCCTCATGGAGCCGGGTGAGGAGGGCGCGCAGCGCCTCCGAGTCCTCGAAACGATCCCTGCCCACGTGGGTGCGGGGTGTTGCAGTGTTCATTCGGCACCTCCTGACAGGCAGGTGCGCACGCGCTCCCCAGCAGGCGTGCTCGCAGGTCGGCTGGGGACGGTCATGACGGTTACCCGAGCCCGATCCCCGAGCGCGACACCCACGAGAACTGCTCCCCGCCGCCGCGACCGAACGCGGTCACCGGCGGCAGTCTCCGTGCCCGCTCACTGACGAACCGTGCCCCCGACCGCGCACTGCTCCGTGCGGCCCGGTAGGTCTGGCCGGGCACGTGGCGGGCGCGGCGGGCGAGCTCGGCCTGAAAGTCGATGCCGCGCCCGGCGACCCGACTCGATCGGGACGCCATCAGTTCCGTCGGCCGCACCCACTCGACCCCCGGCCGCGCCTTCGCCGCCGCGCCGGGTTCGGAGGTGCGGGCGGTAGGCGATGGGTCGCGGTGACGGGCCAGCACCGACGCCTCACCCTCACGCGATGCCTCACTCGCGTGCGGCGTCTCGTCGGCCTGACCCGGTTCACGCGCCGCGCGCTCGTGCAGAGCAGTGTGGTGGCCGGTGCGGGTGTTCTGGTCGTCGTTCATGGCGTCTCCTCATCGGTGTCTGGGGCGGTGAGTTCGGGGCGGGCGAACCAGCGGCCCACCGTGGACGGGTGCACGCCCAGACGCCGGGCGATCGCCTTGTTCGACCAGCCCTCCTCATCCCGAAGCCGAGCCGCGAGCTCCCGCACCGGCACCCGCCCCGACTCCGCCGGCTCCGGCTCCGGTCTTGAGGCGATCACTTGCAACTCAGGCCCCTCATCATTCGGCGGCGCACTCGTCGCGTCGACGGAGCCGGGCGAAGCATCGTCGGGTGCGGGGCGGGTGATGATGACGGTGAGGTGTGTGATCGCCAGCAGCACCAGCGGCGGCACCGCCGCCACCGACGCCGCCAGCACACCCGGTACGTCCGCGTCCGCGGCGACAACAGCATGGATCGCGTTCGCCGTGACAGACACCAGCGCGCCGGCAGCGAGCAGCACCCACGGATACCACGCCGACCGCTGACGGGCGAGGGCGACGACGGCGACCGTTGCGACGACGATGATCCCGTCCACGATCAACGGCCACGCCCACGCCTGCCCCGCATCGATCCCAGACCGGCGCGCCAAATCCGCGAGCGCCGTGAAAGACAGCCAGAACGCGCCCGCCGCGATGAACACCGTCCCCGCGACCGCCGTCGCCACCGCCACCCGGCCACCCCGCAGCCGCGCCGCCGCCGGCATTGTCGAGGTCATGGCAGCACCCGTCCAGCAAGATGCAGCGCCGGCCGGCGAGCATCACCGGGCCCGGGGCGGGAGGGCTCAGGGTGGGTGTGGGTGGCGCGGTAGGCGGAGCGGATCGTCGTGACGACCTCCCGCGGCGGCAACCCGACCTGTTCGCCGGCCGGCGCCAGCGCGTCCACCAGCTCCGGCAACGACAACCCTGCCTCGGCCAGGCGGCAGGAGGCCCAGAACAGGCCCCGGTTTCGTTCGCCCTCGGCACGCATCCCCACCCACGCAGCCAGACGCTTCGCATCCTCCGAACGGAGCGGGCCACGCACCCGATGCTCGGCAGGGGCAGGGCGCGGATCGAGGAAGTCCCGCAGCCGGCCCGCATCCACGACCCCCGGTGCTCGGTCGGCTCCCGCAGCGACCGCGTACCCGGCGGGGCCGTGCGCGGTGGTGACGACAGAGGGCGGGACGATGACGTATCCGCCGGTGCCACGGAAATCCACGCGCGCCGCCGCGGCCTGCCACGACGGTTGCGGCCGGCCAGGGTCTGCCGGGTAGTACAAGTGCGCGCCGCCGGACGGGGTGCGCACCACCGCCACCCATCCGTCCACCAGGCCCGCCCGTCGGGCGCCGCCGAACGCGTCGAAGCCGCTGCCGCCCGGCTTGCGGTCGACATCGACGACATCGACACCCGACGCGCTGCCGGTGGGGATGCCGATGTTCGCATTCGGCCACCGCCGCCACCATGACGCCACCTGGGACAGGTCGGTGGTCGCTTCGTGGAACCCGTGCGAGGTGAGCGGACGCTTCTCGCCGGGCACGCACGGGAACACCGGCACCCCGGCATCCGCGAGCCGGACCGCAGCCCGCGGCAACGACGATTGGTCGAGCGCGGCGAGGACACTGGCGACACTCATCACAGGCCCCTCACCAGCGCATCCGCGACCCGCCGCGGCCGCGGCCGCTCCGCCGGCCGGCCCGCACCTGGCTCCTGGCGTGCGGCGGCGCGTGCGACCGTGGCGGGTTCACGCGCAAGACCGGGCGGCTCGCCGGTGCCGACCTGGACTGTGGGTAGGGCGTCGAGGATCATTCCGGCGGTCTTACGGACGCGTTCACCGGTGGCCTGCACGACCTCCGCCGACTCTTGGTCCTTCACCGTGCCCGCCCACCCGGAGACGTACGGGATCGTGTAGGCGGTGGTGTCCATGCCGTGTGCGGCGCCGATCATCAGCGCGACCGATTCCGCCTCGACCTCACCGACCCCGCGATGCCCGGCCGCGTCCGGATTGTCCGGGCCATGCAGCAGAACATGCGCGAGCTCATGCGCGAGCGTCTTCACCTGCGCCGCGTCGTCCATATTCGACCGCACCGCGACCGTCCGATTCGTATAGTCCGTGACGCCGTTCGCACCGCCGATCATGCCCTCGTGATCGACCCGCAGCACCGTGAACCCCTCGGCCTCCACCAGCACCGTAAGCCCCTCCCACAGGCCGTCCGGCGCCTGCCCCTCCAACAGCACTGGGCTCGGCCGCTCCGGCACCGGGTCGCCGCTGGTCTGCGACACATCCCACACATACGCCGACCTCACCCCGACCATCCGGGACCGCGTCACCTCATCGGGCTTCGGCTTCTCGAACCGCCCGAGACGACGCCAGGACTCCGGATCGGCAGGGTTGCTGGACGCGAACCGGCCCGTGACCGGCGCGAAGATCATGTACCCCGGCTGCCCCTTCTCCACCTGCCGGCCCAGCGTCTGCCACTGCTTGTACCCAGCCACATACGACGGCTCCGAAGCGGTGACCCGACCGTGCTCGTACGCGTCGAGATGCTGGGCGAAGATCAGCAACGTGTTCCGGAACGAGCGCGCCCGGAACCGGACCGCGAACGCGAGCGCTCTGGCCCAGTCCTCGCCGGAGACGAGCTGTTCGACCGCGCCAGTCAGTCGCTCGTGCAGCTCATCGAGCAGGGCTTCCCTCGCGGCTTGGGCTTGCTTCCGCGTCTTCGCCATCGTCGTGTCCTCCCGATACTTTGAGCACCGGGCCAGTCGGACTCGGTGACCATCAGGTACGCCGGGGACACCAGCAGCGACAGACGGACAACAGAACAGACGATGTGACCGTCAGGCACGAAGGTGAACCCAACGAGTCCCCACCGGATTACCAGCCAAGAGCGACACACAGGGCATGGCGTGGCGAGGATGCGGATGTGTGTATCGGCGCCGCGGCGATCTGTATCGCAGCTTCAGGCAACGGCTCTCTGCCGGACCAGTGCGCGATATCGCGTCGGCGTAACGCCGACGGCCTGGCGGAACATCCGAGCGGCGTGACCGCGGCTATACCATCCGACGTCCCGCATCGCTTGCTCAATGGGCAGGTCGGTCTCGCGGAGTAGACGCGCCAATCGTTCCGCACGCATGGTCATGAGGTAGGTCATTGGCGACTTCCCATAAGCGTCCACGAAGACGCGGCCGAGCTGGGAGGAGGACAGATGTACGGCGTCGGCAAGGCGCTGGAGTGTCCACCGTTGTTCTGGTGCATCGCTGAGCAGGTCGGCGGCCTGCCGGGCTTCGTTGCGCAACGGTGCGAACTGACGATGTGACGCGGGGCCGAGGTGTGGGGCTTTGCGTTGGGTCGGGGATCGTCGTACCGGGGTTGTCCTCACGTAGGGTGTGATCACGTCGAGCACGGCGAAGAGTAAAGCCTGGAGTCTGTAGAACTTTTCCGGTGATGGCCCGTCGAGGCTGAGTGCGACCAGCTCGTCCAGCCAGGGCATCAGCATTCCGGCGCGGTCTTCGCCGAGGTGGAGTATCTGTGCTGGTTCGGAGTACAGCTCGTCTGCGAAGTCCTGCGCGTCGAGGCGGTCGGCGAGAAGCGCGGCGTGCTGCCAGAACACTTGGTCGATGATGTAGTCACGGTCGAGGTAGAGGGTGGTCACTGTGATCGAACCCTCAGGCTCACTACCGCATAGCGTGTTGGCGGAGAGCGCGATGACGTCACCGACGTTGACGGGTTTCTCACCGAACTCGCTGAACAAGATCGCTGATCCGGCACGTGTGAAGATAAGCCGGACACAGTCGTAGGTACGAGGTGAATCGGCCTGACTTTCGTTCCGTTCTTCAAGTAAGGATGGAACACGATGAACA
>NZ_JAVKGQ010000024.1:0-21209 GCF_031432255.1 Agromyces aerolatus
AGCCTCAGCAGCCGGCGCCTCAGCGGTGGAAGCGTCTGCGGCCGTCGCGTCGACGGCGGGCGCGGCTTCGGCGGGTGCGGCTTCGGCGGGCGCGGCTTCGGCGGGCGCGGCTTCGGCGGGCACGTCAGCGGCAGGCGCGGCTTCGGCCTGCGCGGTGGCGATGAGCTCGACGAGCTCGCCCTTGCGTCGCTTCGTGGCGCCGGTGATGCCGAGGGTGCCGGCGAGTTCGACGAGCTCGGCGACCTTCATCGCGCTCAGCCGCGCGCGGTCCACGGCGCCGTCAACCTGTTCGGGTGCGTTCGTCACTTCGAGTGTGATCCTTTCCCCCGGCTGCTGGATTCGCATGACGGGAGACCTGGTCGCCATGCGGAACGGGCACGTGACAGTGACGTGAGCCCGCGCGTGGCGAGAGCAAAATTGCTGGGAATCGCACGATGCGGCAATGACGCGTTCGATGCGTCGGATGCCGGGTGCGGTACCAGCGTACCACCCGGGATGCCATCCTCCGGAATCGAGCGCCCGCGCGCCGTGCGCGACCGGCGCGTATCAACGGGCGGCGCCGCGCGCGACCGGCGCGCGTCAACGGGCGGCGCCGCGCGCCGGCCGGCGCGTCAGCTCGCGACGGAGACGACCGTGGCGCCCTTGAAGTCGACCGCGAGCGGCAGCGCCTGCCAGACCGTGTCGGCGGTCGACTCGACGACGCGCATCGCGTCGGCGCGCTCGCTCGGGTCGCTCGCGAGCACGAGGATCGAGGGGCCCGCGCCGGAGACGACCGCGGGATGCCCGGCGTCGCGCAGTGCTTTGATGAGCCGGTCGGTCTCGGGCATGGCCTCGGCACGGTACGCCTGGTGCAGCTTGTCCTCGGTGGCCTGCAGCAGCAGCTCGGGGCTCTGGATGAGCGCCGCGACGAGCAGGGCCGACCGCGACACGTTGAACACCGCGTCCTCGTGCGGCACGGAGGCGGGCTGCAGCGAACGGGCGAGCGCCGTGGACATCTCGTGCTCGGGCACGAGCACGAGCGGCGAGACGCCGCGGTGCACGATGAGCTTCTTGTGCCGCGGCCCCTCCGGTGTGGTCCAGGCGATCGTGAGCCCGCCGAACAGCGCCGGCGCGACATTGTCGGGATGCCCCTCGAGCTCGGTCGCGAGCGAGAGGAGGTCGTCCGATGTGAACTCCTCGATGCCGTCGAGGAGCCCCTTGGCGGCCATCACGCCCGCGACGATCGCCGCTCCCGAGGATCCGAGGCCGCGCCCGTGCGGGATGCGGTTCTCGGCGACGAGGCGGAGCGGCGGCAGCTCGAGGCCGCGATCGGCGAACGTGTGCGCCATGGCCCGCACGACCAGGTGCGAGGCATCCAGCGGAACCTCACCCGCACCCACGCCCTGCACCTCGATCTCGAGGCCGGGCCGGTCGAGCACCTCGACCTCGAGCTCGTCGTACTGCGCGAGCGCGAGGCCGAGCGTGTCGAAGCCGGGCCCGAGGTTGGCGCTCGTCGCCGGCACCTTCACCTGGACGCGCCGGCCCGGGAGTTCGATCATGACTGGAGCCCGAGCACCGACGCGACCTCGGCCACGTCGACCGGCACCACGGTCGGCTGCACCTCGCCGCCGTCTGCGGTGCGCAGCGCCCACTGCGGGTCTTTCAGCCCGTGGCCGGTCACGGTCAGGACGACGCGTGCGCCCGCCGGGACCGCGCCGGCCTCGGCGCGCTCGAGCAGCCCGGCGACCGAGATCGCGGAGGCGGGCTCGACGAAGATGCCGACCTCGGCCGACAGGATGCGCTGCGCCTCGAGGATCTGCTCGTCGGCGATCGCGCCGAAGTATCCGTCGGTCTCGTCACGAGCCGCGAGCGCCTGCTCCCACGACGCGGGGTTGCCGATGCGGATCGCGCTCGCGATGGTGTCGGGGTGGGTGACGGGCTCGCCGCGCACAATCGGCGCGGATCCGGCCGCCTGGAAACCGAACATGCGAGGCATCCGGGTCGAGTTGCCGGCCGCGAGGTCTTCGCGGTACCCGCGCGTATAGGCCGTGTAGTTGCCGGCGTTGCCGACCGGGATGAAGTGGAAGTCGGGCGCGTCGCCCAGCACCTCGACGACCTCGAACGCCGCGGTCTTCTGCCCCTCGATGCGGTCGTTGTTGACCGAGTTCACGAGGTGCACCGGGTAGTTCGCGGCGAGGTCGCGCGCGATGTCGAGACAGTCGTCGAAGTTGCCCTGGACCTGCAGCAGCTCGCCGTCGTGCGCGATCGCCTGGCTCAGCTTGCCCATCGCGATCTTGCCCTCGGGCACGAGCACCGCGGCCTTGATGCCCGCGTGCGTCGCGTACGCGGCCGCCGAGGCCGAGGTGTTGCCCGTCGACGCGCAGATGACGACCTTCGCGCCGTCCTCGACGGCCTTGCTGACGGCCATGGTCATACCGCGGTCCTTGAACGAGCCCGTCGGATTCATGCCCTCGAACTTGACCCAGACGTCGGCGCCCGTGCGGCGCGAGAGCGCGGCGGCCGGGATGAGCGGCGTGCCGCCCTCGCCGAGCGTGACGACGGGCGTGGCCTCCGTGACGTCGAGCCGGTCGGCGTACTCACGGATGACGCCGCGCCACTGACGCGAGCCTGGCTTGGGGGTGGGCTGGTTCACACTGCTCCTTCGACTCGGAGGACGGACGCGACGGATGCCACGAGCGGGCTGTCGGCGAGCGCGGCGACGGTGTCGGCCAGCGCCTGCTCCTTCGCCTCATGGGTACCGATGACCAGCGTAGCCCTGCCCGACTCGTCCACCGTCTGCTGCAACTGCTCGACGGAGACCCCGTGGTCGGCGAAGACGTGCGCGATCGCCGCGAGGACGCCCGGCTCGTCGGGCACCTCGAGCATGATCGAGTAGCGCGTCGTGATCTGCCCGATCGGCAGCACGTCGATGTCGGAGTGCGTGGACTCGCTCGTGCCGGGCCCGCCGATCACGTGCCGCCGGGCGATGGCGACGAGGTCGCCGAGCACGGCCGAGGCGGTCTGCACCCCGCCGGCTCCCGCACCGTAGAACATGAGCGGTCCGGCTGCGGCGGCCTCGACGAAGACCGCGTTGTTGGCGCCGTGCACGGCCGCGAGCGGGTGTTCGCGTGGCACCAGCGCCGGGTAGACGCGAACCGAGACGCCCTCCTGGCCGCCGTGGTCGGCCAGCCGTTCGGCGATCGCGAGCAGCTTGACGACGAATCCGGCGCGGCGCGCCGACTCGACCTGCGCCGCCGTGACACCGGTGATGCCCTCGCGGTGGACCGCCTCGACGGGCACCCGGGTGTGGAACGCGAGGCTTGCGAGGATGGTCGCCTTCTGCGCGGCGTCGTAGCCGCCGATGTCGGCGGTCGGGTCGGCCTCGGCGTAGCCGAGCTCGGTCGCGGTGGCGAGCGCGTCCTCGAGACTCGCACCCGTGGCGTCCATGCGGTCGAGGATGAAGTTCGTCGTGCCGTTCACGATGCCGAGGATGCGCTCGACCCGGTCGCCCGCGAGACTCTCGCGCAGCGGCCGGATGATGGGGATCGCCCCGGCGACCGCGGCCTCGTACGAGAGCTGCGCGCCGACCTGTTCGGCGGCCTCGAACAGCTCGGTGCCGTGCGCCGCGAGCAGCGCCTTGTTGCCCGTGACGACGTCGGCCCCTGAGGCGATCGCCTGCAGGACGAGCGTGCGTGCCGGCTCGATGCCGCCCATGAGCTCGATGACGATGTCGGCGCCGAGGATGAGCTGCTCCGCGTCGGTCGTGAACAGCTCGCGCGGGAGGTCCGCGTCGCGCCGGGCGTCGAGGTCCCGGACCGCGATGCCGACGAGCTCGATGCGCGCACCCGTGCGCGCGGCGAGCTCGTCGCCGTGCTCCAGCAGGAGTCGCGCGACTTGAGAGCCGACCGATCCCGCGCCCAGCAGTGCGACGCGGATGGAGCGGTACTCGATCATTCGGTGATCCCTTCGGATGCGGACGACCCGGCGCCCGCCGGGTGCTGGGCGGATGCCTCGTGGCCGGTGCCTGCGTCGAGCCCGGCGTCGCGCGCGAGCAGGTCGTCGATCGTCTCGCCGCGCACGATCACGCGGGCCTCGCCGTCGCGTACGGCGACGACGGGCGGCCTGGGCACGTGGTTGTAGTTGTTCGACAGCGACCAGCAGTACGCGCCGGTCGCGGCGACGGCGACGAGGTCGCCGGGCTGCACGTCGTGCGGCAGGTAGTCGGCATCGACCACGACGTCGCCCGATTCGCAGTGCTTGCCGACGACGCGGACGAGTGCGGGCTCCGCGGTCGACGTGCGTGAGGCGATGCGCACCGTGTAGTCGGCGCCGTAGAGCGCGGTGCGGAGATTGTCGCTCATGCCTCCGTCGACCGACACGTAGTGCCGCCAGGCTCCCTCGATCGGGACCGGCTTGATCGTGCCCACGGTGTAGAGCGTGATGCCGGCCGGGCCCACGATGCTGCGCCCGGGCTCGAACGCGAGCCGCGGCACGGGCACGTCGTGGGCTCGGCAGGCCGCGGCGACCGCGGCGGCGATGCCGTCGGCGATCTGCTCGATCGGCGTCGGGTCGTCGGCCTCGGTGTAGGCGATGCCGAAGCCGCCGCCGAGGTTCAGCTCGGGGACGGGCGCGACGCGTGCGAGCTCGGCGTGCACGGCGAGCAGTCGCTCGGCCGACTCGGCGAACCCGGCGGAGTCGAAGATCTGCGATCCGATGTGGCAGTGCAGGCCGAGGAAGCGCAGCGACGCGTGCGCACGGATGCGGGCGCCGAGCTCGACGGCCCGGTCGAGGGTGACGCCGAACTTCTGGTCCTCGTGCGCGGTCGCGAGGAACTCGTGCGTCGACGCGTGCACGCCGCTGTTCACCCGGAGCCGGACGGCCTGCACGACGCCGGCGCGCGCTGCCGCCTCGGCCACGCGCTCGATCTCGAGCTCGCTGTCCAGCACGATCGATCCGATGCCCGCCTCGACGGCGCGCTCGATCTCGGCGAGGGACTTGTTGTTGCCGTGGAAGCCGAGCTCGCCCGGCGATGCGCCGGACGCGAGTGCGATCGCGAGCTCGCCGCCGGTGCAGACGTCGACGCGGAGCCCGGACTCGGTCACCCAGCGCACGATCGCGCCGGAGAGGAACGCCTTGCCGGCGTAGTAGACGGATGCCTCGGTGCCGATGCCGCGCGCCGCGGCGGCGAAGGCCGCGCGCGTGCGCTCGGCGCGATCGCGGACGACCCGTTCGTCGAGGACGTAGAGCGGGCTCCCGTATCGCTCGACGAGGGTCTGCGCGTCGACGCCGCCGATCTCGATGCGGCCGTGCTCGTCGCGGCGCGCGCCCGCGGGCCAGACCGTTTCGGCGAGCGTGTTGGCGTCGGCCGGCGCGGCCGGGACGGCGGCGGTTGCGGTGGATGCCACTTATAGAACCTCACGGGTGCTGGTGCTGCCGGTTCCGGTCGCACGACTGCGGCGAGCGAACCCGGATTGGTTCCTGAAGCCAAAGCGAACCGCCGATCCGGCGGGACGCGCCGATTCTATCGGCGACGGAGTACCCGCGCCGAATCGATGACGCGCCCGTGACGCGGCCATGCCGCGGCCCGGATGCGCCGCGGCCGACGGCGGCCGGTGACCGCGTCGCCGACGCCGCGGATCAGCAGCTGCCGGTGCTCGACAGACTCGCCCGGTCGAGGACGAGACCCGTGCCGACGAGGCGCACGTCGACGGCACCGTCCGAGACGTCCACGTCGCTCAGCTGGACCCCGGCCGGCAGCCGGTCGGCGACGCAGATCTCGACCGGACCGCCGCCGAGCACCGCGTCGATGACGCCCGAGACGTCCAGCGCGAAGCCGCCGGCGGAGACCTCGGCCCCGACCGGTCTCAGCAGCACCCGGTCCCCGGCGGCCTCGGGCTCGGCCGTCGCCGTGTAGCCGACGGGAACGCCGAGCACGTCGATCGTGCCCGTGTATCCGACGACGCCGTCGCCGAGCGTGAGGTCGCCGACGACACCCTGCTCGAGCGCGAGCGAGTCGACGGCCTGCTGGGTGAGACGGACGTCGGCCTCGACCCGGCCGACGGGCTGCGAGAGGTCGAGCGGCACGTCGCGTGCGACGACGTCGGCGGCGAGCGGCGTGCCGTCGACGACCAGCTCGGGTGCGCTGAGCCGCACCTCGTCGGCGCGGCCCGCGATCAGCTGCCCCAGCACCGAGAACCCGCCGATGCTCGCCGTCACCTCACCCGAGACGCCCTCGGGCAGCGACTGCTCGGCACCCTGCTCGATCGCGGTCTGCGCGAGCGAACGCACCAGCAGGTCGGCGACGACGACCAGCACGACGAGGACGGCGACGACGATGCCGGTCACGATCCAGCCCCGCGCGGCGCGACGTGGGCCGCGGCGCTGCCGCGAGGCATCCGGCTCGTCGAACACCTGGGTCGTCGCGAACGGATCGGTCATGCGAGCCGCCCGTCCGTCACATCCGCTCGGGCGCCGAGACGCCGAGCAGGTCGAGACCGTTGCGCACGACCTGGCCGGTGGCGTCGTTGAGCCAGAGGCGCGTGCGGTGCAGGTCGGTGACCGGGTCGTCGCCGAGCGGGATGACCCGGCAGTTGTCGTACCAGCGGTGGTAGAGGCCCGCGAGCTCCTCGATGTAGCGCGCCACGCGGTGCGGTTCGCGGAGCTCGGCGGCCTGCGCGACGATCCGGGGGAAGTCCTGCAGTGCACCGAGCAGCGCCGACTCGGTCTCGTGCTCGAGCAGCTGCGGGGCGAACTCCGAGCGGTCGACCCCCGACGCGAGCGCGTTGCGCGCGACCGCCGCGGTGCGCGCGTGCGCGTACTGCACGTAGAACACGGGGTTGTCGTTCGTGCGGCTGCGCAGCTGCTCGGGGTCGATCGCGAGCGGCGAGTCGGCCGGGTAGCGCGCGAGCGTGTAGCGCAGGGCGTCGGTGCCGAGCCAGGCCTGCAGATCGTCGAGCTCGATGATGTTGCCCGCACGCTTGCTCAGCTTCGCGCCGTTCACCGAGACCAGCTGGCCGATGAGGACCTCGATGTCGCGCTGCGGGTCGTCGCCCGCGGCGCCCGCGAGCGCCCTCAGCCGGTGCACGTACCCGTGGTGGTCGGCACCCAGCAGGTAGATCTTGTGCTCGAAGCCGCGGTCGCCCTTGTCGAGGTAATAGGCGGCGTCGGCGGCGAAGTAGGTGTACACGCCGTTGCCCCGCCGGATCACCCGGTCCTTGTCGTCGCCGAAGTCGGTCGTGCGCACCCAGATCGCGTCATCGTGGTCGTAGACGTGGCCCTGGGCGCGCAGCCGCTCGACGGCCGCGTCGACGGCCGAGACGCCCTCGTCGTCCTTCGCGTGCAGCAGCCGCTCGCTCGACCACACGTCGAAGTGCACGTTGAAGCGCTCGAGCGACGCCCGGATCTCGGCGAGCTGCAGGTCGTACGCGATCTCGCGCGCCGTGTGCAGCGCGACCTCGTGGTCGAGCTCGAGCAGGTTGGGCTCGCGCTCGAGCACACGCGCCGCGAGATCCGCGATGTACTGGCCCGGGTAGCCGTTCTCGGGCGTGGGCTCGCCCTTGGCGGCCGCCAGCACGGACTCACCGAACGTGTCCATCTGGTTGCCGGCGTCGTTGATGTAGTACTCGTTCGCGACGTCGGCGCCCGCGGCGCGGAGCACCCGGCCGATCGCGTCGCCGAGCGCGGCCCAGCGCGTGTGCCCGATGTGCAGCGGCCCGGTCGGGTTCGCCGAGACGAACTCGAGGTTGATGCGGCGGCCCGCGAGGGTCGTGGTGCGGCCGAACTCCGCGCCGGCCTCGACGATCGTGCGCGCGAGCTCGCCCGCTGCGGCGGCCTCGAGCCGGATGTTGATGAAGCCCGGGCCGGCGACCTCCGCGCTGGCCACACCGTCGACGTTCGCGAGGCCCGCAGCGAGCTCGGACGCGAGCTCGCGCGGGTTCGCACCGAGCGGCTTCGCCATGCGCATGGCGAGGTTCGAGGCCCAGTCGCCATGCTCGCGCTGCTTGGGCCGCTCGAGCGTGACCTGCTCAGGCGTGAGGGCGAACGCGATCTCATCGCCGGCCGCCCGGCGTCGCTCCACGATGGCGGCGACGAGGTCGAACAGGGCCTGCGAGAGATCGGCTGGAGTCACTCCCGAATCCTACCCGCGCCGATTGATAGGGTTCGTCACATGCTGCGCTCAGACCGCCCTTCCCGTGCTGCCCTGACCTGGATCGCGCTGGCCGCGGCGACCGGTGCACTGCTCACGGGGTGCACGCCCGGGGAGGCCGAGCCGACCGCGACGCCGTCCCCCACCGCGAGCGCGACACCCGAGCCCACGACGCCGCCGACCGAGACCGCTGCACCTGAGGAGTCCTCTCCCCCGTTCGCGATCGACTGCGACGCGCTGCTCACGCTCGAACAGCTGTACGTGTTCAATCCCAACTTCGGCGTCGACCCGTCGTACGAGCCCGACAGCGCGACCATCACCCAGGTCGTCGAGCAGGGCGGCACGGCCTGCGGCTACCTCAACCAGACCAGTGGCGACTACCTGCAGATCGCGGTCGCGACGCCGACCGCCGCGGTGACCGAGGCCATGGCCGGCGCGGCGGCGAGCCAGAGCACCCCGGTGCCGACCTACGGCACCCCGCCCGACGTCGAGGGCTACTTCTCCCAGTCCGGCGTCGAGGGTCAGGTGCAGCTGTTCAGCGGGCCGTACTGGGTCGTCATGGAGTCCTCGCTGCTCTACGAGCCCGGCGATGCCGAGCAGCTCGCCGCCGACGTCCTCGGCAACCTCCCGGCGGCGTGACCGCCGGCCGCCGACTGCGTGAGCGGTACGGCGGCCGTGGCCCGAGGTGCTAGTCTTGCTAGCTGTGCGCCTCCGTAGCTCAGGGGATAGAGCGCCGGTTTCCGGTACCGTAGGTCGGGGGTTCGAATCCCTCCGGGGGCACGTGTGGATGGGTCGCGAGAGCGAACTCGTTCCGTGACATCGGTCGCATCTCGAACGCCTCCGGCCATCGGCCGGGGGCGTTTCGCGTGGGGTGGGGCAGCGGTGCGGCCCCACCGCACACGGAGCGAGGACCCCGTTTCTCTTGAACGCGAACCGTCCTCACGTCTAGGCTCACGCTGAGGTGACCCTGACGCCGTGATCCGACCCCCAGATCCCAGCCCCGCCTTCGCAGGCCTCCGCACCGTGCGGGCCGACGCGCTCCGTCCAGCGCTCGTGCTGCTCGCGGTGTTCGCGGTCGCGCTCGGCGGCATGCAGCTCGCGGTGGGCGTGAGCGCACCGATCCCGTTCTGGATCCCGGCGGCCTTCACCGCGGTGTTCGTCGTCTGGACCGCCGCGGGCATCATCGCGTGGTGGCGCCGCCCGCTGAGCGGCACCGGGGGCCTGCTCCTCGTGGGCGCGGTCGCGATGTTCGCGGGCGGCGTCGGCAACCTCGGGCTGCCGGTGCTGGTCGAGCTGAGCACGATCTCCGCGACCGCGATCCTCGCCGTCACGGTGCATCTGCTGCACGCCTTCCCGTCGGGCCGGCTGCAGGGGCGTCTCTCGGTGGTGACCGTCGTCGTGGGCTACGGCGTGACGTTCGTGCTGCAGATGCCGCTCTACCTGCTGCCGCCCGACCAGGCCGAGCTCCGCCTCGTCGCGCTCTGGGTGCAGAGCGCCGTCGGCCTTGCCGTCATGGTCGCGACCGCCGTCGTCCTGATCGGGCGCCTGCGCTCGTCCGACCCGAAGAACCTCAGGGTGCTGCTGCCGCTCTACCTGTACGGCATCCTCGCCGTCCTGCTCATCCCGCTCTCCGCGAACCTGCTGCGCCTGCTCGGCGCGGACGGCGCGCTGATCGGCGGCGTGCAGCTCGTGATCCTGGCCGGCATCCCGGTGGCCTTCCTGCTGGGCGTCTTGCTGGGCGGGTTCTCGCAGACCGCCGAGGCGGACGCGCTGAGCGCCTGGCTGAGCATCGCCGGATCCACGCGGGCCGCGGTTCAGCAGGCCCTCGCCAGGTCGCTCGGGGACGACTCGCTCCGGGTCGCGTACTGGTCGGACGAACAGCGGGTGTTCGTCGACGACCAGGGTCTCGAGGTGGGTATTCGCGAGCAGATCCCGCCCAGACTCTGGCAGGAGGTGCACGTCGAGTCACGCCTCGTGGGCGCCATCAGCTACGACGCGCGCATGATCGCCGACCCCGAGTCCGTGCGGCGCGCGGGACGGGTGCTCGCCATCGCCCTCGACCGTGAACGGCTCATCGCCGCGCTCGTCGCGAGCCACGAGGCGCTGCGGCAGTCGCGGCTCCGCATCGTCGAGGCCGCCGACCGCGAACGGAACCGCCTCGCACGCGATCTGCACGACGGCCTGCAGGTGCAGCTGGTGCTGCTCGCGCTCGAGGCACAGCAGATCGCGAACTCCGGCGTCGCCCACCCGGAGACCACGACCGCGGCGACCGCGTTGCGAGAACGGATCGACACCGCGGCCGCTGACCTCCGGCGACTCGTTCACGCCGTGCAGCCGACCTCGCTCGTCGAGCGCGGGCTGACGGCCGCGGCCGAGGACCTCGTCGACCGGCTCGACATCCCGGCCACGCTGCGCAGCGACGTCGACGATCGCGCGCTCGCCCCCGCGACGGCGCAGTCGGCGTACCTCATCGTGGCCGAAGCGCTCACGAACGCCGTGAAGCACTCCGGCGCCCGCGCCGTGGCGGTCGAGCTCACCCGGGCCGGCGACACCCTCCGCGTCCGGGTGAGCGACGACGGCCGAGGCGGCGCCCTCGTCGAGCGCAGCACCGGGCTCAAGGGCCTGGCCGACCGGGTCGACGCCCTCGGCGGATCCTTCGAGCTGGTCTCCCCCGAGGGTGCGGGCACCGCCGTTCGCGTGGAGCTGCCATGCGGGTCGTGATCGGCGAGGACGAGGTGCTGCTGCGCGAGGGACTCGGCCATGTGCTCGAGAACGACGGCATCGAGGTGGTCGCGGCGGTCGGCACCGCGGTCGAGCTCGAGGTCGCGGTGGCGCGACTCGAGCCCGACCTCGTGATCACCGACATCCGGATGCCGCCGACGCACACCGACGAAGGCCTGCTCGCGGCCCTCCGGATCCGGCGGACACACCCCGGCATGGCCGTCATGGTGCTCTCCCAGTACGTGCAGCGTCGCTACGCGACCGAGCTCCTCGACCCGGGCGAGGGCGGGGTCGGCTATCTGCTCAAGCAGCGCATCGCCGACGTGCGGACGTTCGTGGCGGATCTGCGACGCGTGCAGGCCGGCGGTACCGCGCTCGATCCCGACGTGGTCGCCGTGCTCGTCTCGCGGGCGACCAAGGCGAGCGGCCCGGTCGGCGACCTCACGCCCCGCCAGCTCCAGGTGCTCAGCCTGATGGCCGAGGGCCGGAGCAACGCCCACATCGCCGCGAAGCTCGGCACCTCCGAGAAGGCCGTGGTGCAGCACACCTCGAGGATCTACGACACCTTCGGCCTGCCGGTCGCGGTCGACGACCACCGTCGGGTGCTCGCCGTCATCCGATACCTGGCCGCCTCCGGCGACCTGGACGATGGCCCGGGCTACGAGGTGTAGAGGTCTGTGATGAGCGAGCGGGCGATCATGGCGGCGGGTCCCTGGCCGTTCGCGGCCGGCGCGAGGTTCGCCCAGACCACGAGCGTGACATCCGCCACCGGGTCGTAGCCCATGAACGAGTTGAACCCGGGGAGCTCGCCGCTGTGGCCGAGGAACTGCCCGAACTCGCCGATGTTCCAGCCGTACCGTGCGGCACCCGGCTCTTCGGACGTGGCCATGAAGCTGTTCATGCGCGCCTCCTGCAGCTCGGGCGAGAGCAGCTCGCCGCCCTTGCCGCCGAGCGCTTCGACCCAGTCCGCCAGATCCCCCGCGGTCGAGATGCCCGCTCCAGCCGACCAGGCCCACGAGGGATTGTCGAGCGTGCCGTCGTTCGGGAGGAACGTGCCGGCCTCCGCGGCACCCATCAGGTCGGGCGGGAGCTTCGACGAGCCGATCGTGTTCACGTTGGTCCACCAGTAGTAGCCGTCCGAATGCGGCGTCGGCAGGCTCGCGTCCTCGACGGCGGGGAACGAGGTCTCGGTGAGCCCCAGCGGCGTGAAGAGCCGCTCCTGGTAGATCTCTGCGAGCGGTTTGCCCTCGAGCTGCTCGGCGATGAGCCCGAGCAGGATCGTGTTCGTGTTCGAGTAGTGGTATCCGGTGCCGGGTTCGAAGTCGACCGGGAGCGGCAGCGCCATGGCCACGAGCTCCTCGGGCTGCCACACGCGGTCGGGGTCGGCGTCGAGCGCGGCGCCCTCGGGCGTGCGCAACAGCATCACGGCGCCGGGCTGCCCGAAGCTCCCGGCCTGCTCCTCGAACAGCGCCGTGATGGCGGCTTCGTCGACGGGCTTGAGGGTGGGGCCGGCCGCGGCGTCGTCGGTCGGCGTGGGGCTCGCCGCCGGGGTCGACGGGGCCGGCCCCGTGCAGGCGGCGAGCGCCAGCGCGGTGGCCAGTGCGGCCGCGGCCGCGAGGGTTCTGCTCAGGGGTGCGCGCATCGCCGGTCTCCTCGTCACTCGCGTCGGCGCCTCGTCGGCTCGTCGACTCGGCCTCAGTACGCCTGCTGGATCACCGCGGCGACCTCGCCGACGTCGTCGTTCGCGTCGAACACGCCCTGGATGTCGTCGGAGAACCCCTGATTGACGATGATCGTGAAGGCGAGCTCACGGCCGTCCTCGGTGTCCATGACGCCGCCGAGCGTCTTCGTCGCGAGCCGGTACCGGCCGTTGAAGCTGTCGCCGCCGAGCAGGGTCCCGGTCTTCGCGAACACCTTGCCGGCCGCCGGGCTGTCGGCCTGCACGTCGGCGAGCGATCCGTCGACGCCGAGGATGGGCATGGTGTCGCGCCAGGCCTCGGCGTCGGGGCGCTCGGCCATGAGGGTCTGGATCTCGACGGCGTTCTCCGGGGTGATCAGGTTGCCCTCGAGGCCGGAGCCGTCGATGAGCGAGGCGCCGAGCGTATCGAGCCCGGCGTCGGCCCAGATCTGCCCGGCCACGGCCATCCCGGCATCGCAGTCGGTCTGCCCGGCATCGGCGGCGAGCCGGCAGATCAGCGTCTGCGCGCCGCGGTTGTAGCTGATCTTCATGACATACGTCACCTCTTCGCCGAGCGGGAGCGACTCGAGCTCGGCGACGGCGGGCAGCGCCTCGACGGTCGCCTGGTCGGCGAGCGAGTCGTCCGGGTTCGGCTTCACCGGATCGGCGGCCACGGTGACCCCGGCGCGCCCGAGCGCCTCGATGAACGCCGTGCGGGCGAAGGTCGCGGGGTCCTCGAACTCGTAGACCCGCAGCACCGGGTCGGCGTCGGCGTTGATCGTGCCGCTGACGACGATCGTGGTCGGGTCGTCGGGCGAGAGCTGCGGGGGTGCCACCTCGGCCTCCTCGCCCGGGGCGACGGTCTCGACCTGGAGATCGAGCTTCCACGGGGCGACCGCGGGGGTCATCGCCGCGGTGGCCGGCTCGCCCTCGGCGCCGGGCGTGATGAGGATGTCGAGCAGGTTCTGGTTGATCACGATGGGCGTCACGGGCTTGCCCGCCAGCTCGCCGACGAACAGCCGGTCGTCGACCACGACGTCGCCGCTGACCGCGTCGATGCCGGCCGCCTTCACCTGCTCCGCGAGGTCGTCGAGTCCGGCCAGCGGGTCCTCGGTCGTGAGCGTCGCGCCCGGGAGCGGGTTGGCGTCGTTGTGGTCGAGGTTCGTGAAGTCGACGGTGCCGTCAGCCTTCGTGCGGCCGCCCATCGTGAGGTCGCCCTGGCCGACGAGCACGAGGTCGCCCGCGAGCGTGCCGTCCGTGACCGTGCCGGACTGCTTCACCGGGGTCGTGATGGTGTGCTCGGGGCCCCACTTCACCCAGGCCGCGCCAGCACTGTAGGTCTTCACGAAAGAGCCCGGCTCGGCGAGCTTGTCGCCGTCGAGGTCGATCAGCGTCTCGCCGGTCTCGAGGTCCTGGACCGAGATCAGCCAGCGGCCGTCGGCGTACTGGGGCTGGTTCATCACCTCGAGCGCCGCGTCGGGCAGCCCCGGCACCGACGTGAGCCCGCCGTCGGAGTCAGCGGTGCTCGAGGCATCCGCCACGCACCCGGCCAGGAGCGCGACGACCGCACCCGCCGCGATGGCGCTCGCGCCGCGCGCGACGCGCGACCCGCGCGCCATACGCGACCCGCGCGACCCGGTCGCCCGCCGCGGGCGCACCGGCCCGGTCACTCGCCCGCTCCGTCCGTGAGCACCTGGGCGAGCGCGCGGAAGGCCGTATCGGCCGGGTGGGTCTTGTCCGGCGTGTCCGATTCGTTCATGTACACGACGATGCTCGCCCCCGTCTCGGGGTCGTGGAAGGTCGCGGCGGTGAAGCCGAGCCCTTCGCCGTTGTGGCCCAGCCAGCCGTCGGTCTCGCCCATGCCCACGGCGTAGAGGTCGTACGGCGGCTTGGGAATCCGGTGCCCGATCTCGCGCAGCTCCTGCGTCTCGGGCTTCAGCAGGGCACCGGTGCCGAGCGTCTCGGCCCAGACCCGGCCGTCGTCGAGCGTCGAGAACAGCGCGCCCGCTGCGCCGAGGATCGAGGGGTTCTCGTCCTGCGGTTGCGGAACGCCGTCGACCACGAAGTAGCCGACGGGGTGCGGTTCGGCCCAGTCGTCCACGTCGGTGAGGTAGCTGGTGCCGTGCTGTCCGAGCGGCGTCAGGATGCGCTCGTCGAGCGCCTCGGCGTACGACTGCCCGGTGACCTCCTCGATCACGGCGCCGAGCAGGTTCGTGTTGGCGTTGGTGTAGAGGTACTCGGTGCCCGGCGCGAACTGCGCCGGCTGGTCGATCACATAGCTGTTGAGCTCGTCGAGCGTGTAGACCTTCGTGGGGTCGGCGACGAAGTCGTCGAGGAACTCCTGGTTGACGTAGTCGGCGTTGCCGCTGCCCATGTTCGCGAGCTCGAGCAGCGTGATCCGATCGCCGTCGGTGATCCCGTCGACGTACTGGTCGATCGTGTCGTCGAGGCTCAGCTCGCCCTGGTCGGCGAGCTGCAGCACGAGGGTGACGGTGTACGACTTGGTGATGCTCCGGATCGGCCAGGTCATTTCGGTCGTGACGGCGACCTCGTTCTCGACGTCGGCGAGGCCCGCCGAGGTCGTCCACGAGCCGGTATCCGGGATCCAGACGCCCGCGGCCGCTCCGGGCACCTCGTACTCGGTCATGACCTCCTCGAGCGCGGATTGCAACCGCTCCTGGAGCTCGTCGGGCAGCTCGCCCTCGGGCGCAGCCGGCCGGGTCACGGCCGGCGCCGTCGCGCTCGCCGGGTCGCTGCCGCCGTCCGCGGCGCCCGCGGCACATCCGCTCAGGAGCAGGCCGGCCCCGGCGATCGCGGCCACCCCCGAGCGCCGGAACCTGCGCGCGGCCGCATCGTCGATCGTCGTCATGTCGCCTCTCCCCTGCGAACCGGCCGGGGCACGGGCGGACCGCGCCTCACCGGACAGCCTGGCAAGCACCCGGCCGGCGGGACAATAGACCTGAGTCCATGGTCGGCCGGGCTCGACCGGGCCACCGGGCCCGGCACAACGTTTCCGTACGCTGATTCGTTGTAGGTAGGTGACGGCGGGTAGGTCGCCGTCGGGAGGAGACGCGGTGAGCGGCGCGTGGGATGCGGTGGCAGCGCGACTCGTCGCCGAGCGCGGCGACGCGCTCGTGCGGTACGCGTTCCTGCTCACGGGCAGCGACGCCGATGCGGCGGACCTCGTCCAGGACGCCCTCGTCCGCACGTTCGGGCGACCGCGGATGTCCCTCACCCTGCCGAAGGCGGAAGCGTATGTCCGGCGGGCGATCCTGAACGCGGTGATCGACCGTTCGCGACGGGAACGCACCTGGCGAGGCATCCGTCATCTCGTGGACGCGCCAGCCGCGGTCGACGCGCCCACCGACGCGAGCGACACGCGGCTCGACCTCGCGACCCGCGTCCGGGCCCTGTCGCCGCGGCAGTCGGCGTGCATCGTGCTGCGCTACTACGAGGACCTCTCCGTCGATCAGATCGCGGCCACGCTCGGCATCAGCTCCGGTGCGGTCAAGCGGTACCTGTCTGACGCGCTCCGCGCGCTCTCCTCAGCACTCGAGGCGTCCGGCGAGGGCCGGGCGGAGAGAGGGGGCGCGGATGTCCGCACCTGATCAGGACCGGCTGCGCGAGGCGCTGCGGCGAGCGGCGGATGCCTCGGGCACGCGCACGCCCGATCTCGACGGCGTGCTCGACGCGAGCCGGCGGGAACGCCGCCGCCGGCGGAACGGGATCCTCGGCGGGACGGCCGCGGTCGCGTCACTGGTCGCGACCGCCGGCCTGGTCAGCGGGCTCGCGGGGCTCGCGGGCCCTGCGGCGACGACGGCCGACGCGCCGGTCATGGGCTCGGTCCAGGAGCTCGCGCCGCAGACCGAGGGCCAGGAATCGGGCGTCGCGCCACGCGACGAGCCTGCGGCGGCCGATGCGGCGCTCGGCCGGCTCTCGACGCTGGCTCGCTGCGGCGAGCCGATCCCTGCGGCGACGGATGCCTCGGCGGCCCCCCTGCGGCTCACGGTGCGCCCGATCGGCGCGGTCGCCGCCGGGAGCACGGGCGAGGCGATCCTCACCCTGACCAACACCGGCCAGGACCCGGTCGAAGGGGCGCTCGGCGTGGCGCCCTCGGTGGCCGTCGCCGACCAGGACGGCACGGTCGTGGCGACCCGCCCGGACGCCGACCAGTCGGCGGCCGGCGAACCCGTCGACCTCGCTCCCGGCGAGTCGATGGAGCTGTCCGCGGCGATCGAGGCCGTACGCTGCACCCCTGGACGCGCGCCGACCGCGCTCCCGCGCGGCGAGTACACGCTCAGCGCATCCGTGACGATCGTGCCCGACGACGCGGCGCTGCCCGCGCTCGTGGCGGTCTCGCCGCTCGTGCCGCTCGCCGTCGACTGAACCTCCGCCACGCCCGCTACCACAGCCCGGCGAACCACCGGTGCCGTGGACTCGCGTCAGCGGGCCGCTCTAGACTCGGGATCGTCCGTTGGAATGGGGGATCGCGCAGGTGCACACGTCTCGACGCTGGTTGATCGCCCTCGCCGGAGCCGTGGTCGCCGGTGCACTCACGGTGGCCTCCCCCGCGAACGCGGAAGACCCCGTCTCATTCGGCTCGTCGCCGATCGTCGACACGGTCGGCGCGCTCGGCGCGCAGACCGCCGAGGTCGAACGGGCGATCGGCGAGGCGGCCGATCGCAGCGGCCGGCAGCTCTTCGTGGCGTACGTCGACGTCTTCACCAACCCCGAGGCCGCCGACGCCTGGGCCGCCGACACCGCGATCGCGAACGGGCTGGGCGACGAGGACTACCTGCTCGCGGTGGCGGTCGACGGTCGCACGTACTACCTCTCCCCCGCCGACCAGGCCTCGCTGTCCGACGACGAGGTGCAGCGCATCGCGCAGGACGTGGTCGAGCCCGAGCTCCGCGACGGCGACTGGGCGGGCGCCGCGATCGCCGCGGCCGACGCGATCGCCGGCGAGTCCGGCACGAGCAGCGGCTGGGTGTGGGGGCTGATCTGGTTCCTCGTCATCGCCGGGGCGATCGTCGTGGTCGTGCTGATCGTGGTCACCCGGCGCAAGCGGCGCAGCGGTGGCGCGGGCGGCACGGGCGACGCGCCGGGCGTGCCGCAGGTCCCGCTCGAGGAGCTCCGCCGTCAGGCGGGAGGAGCGCTCGTCGCCGCCGACGACGCGATCCGCACGAGCGAGGAGGAGCTGGGCTTCGCGGTCGCGTCCTACGGCGATGCGGCCACTCAGCCGTTCCGCGCCGCGGTCCAGTCCGCGAAGGCCAAGGTCGCCGAGGCGTTCGCGCTGCAGCAACGCCTCGACGACGCCGAGCCCGACACCGACGAACAGCGCCGCGAGTGGTACGGCGGCATCATCCGGCTCACCGGCGAGGCCGACGCCGAGCTCGACGCGCAGGCCGAGCGGTTCGACGAGCTCCGTGCGCTCGAACGCAACGCCCCGGCCGAGCTCGAACGCGTCCGCCAGGAACTCGAGCAGGCCGCCACGCGCGTCGCGCCCGCGCGCGAGCAGCTCGCCGCGCTCGGCGCGAGGTACACCGAGTCCGCGACGAGCCCCGTCGCCGACAACATCGCCCAGGCCGAGTCACGCCTCGCGTTCGCTCGTGAGGCCACGTCCCGCGCCGCATCCGCGCTCACCGGGCAGCACGCGGGCGAGGCGGCCGTCGAGATCCGCGCCGCTGAAGAGGCGACCGACCAGGCCGTCGTGCTCACGGGCGCGATCGAGCGGCTCGCGGCCGACCTCGCGGCCGCCGAGCAGCACGTCGCCGCGGGGGTCGCCGATCTCGAGCACGACGTGCTCACGGCGCAGGCCGACCCCGCACTCGCGCAGATCGCGCAGGCCACCGCCGCCGAGGCCGCCGCGCTCCGCGCGGCACTCGCCGAGCCGCGACGCGACCCGCTCGCGCTCCAGGCCCGGGTCGAGCAGGCCGACGCGCGAATCGACGGCGCGATCGGCGCCGCACGCGAGGCCGCCGAGCGCGCGACCCGCGCGGCCGCACAGCTCGATCGATCGCTCATCGCCGCACGGGCACAGCTGCAGGCCGCGGAAGACTACCTCGTCGCACGACGCGGTGCGATCGGCGCGGAGGCACGCACGCGGCTGGCCGAGGCCGGCCGGGTGCTCGCACTCGCCGAGCAGGGCCGCGCGAGCGACCCCGCGGCCGCGCTCGGCAACGCACAGCAGGCCGAACGGCTCGCCGCCGAGGCCATGCGGCTCGCGCAACAGGATGTGGGCGGGTTCGGCGGCGGCTTCGGCGCCGACGGCTCCGGCGCCGGTGCGTTCCCCGGCATGGGCGGCGGCCGAGGCACGAGCGGCGGCGACCTGTTCGGCGCGGTGCTCGGCGGCATCCTCATCGACCAGGTGCTCGGCGGTGGCCGCAGCAGCGGCGGGTCCTGGGGCGGCGGGCGCAGCAGCGGCGGCTCGTGGGGCGGCGGCCGCAGCAGCGGAGGCCGCCGAAGCGGCGGATTCGGCGGAGGGTTCGGTGGCGGCCGCTCGGCCGGCAGCTTCGGCGGCGGGGGCACCCGCGGCCGCCGCGGGAGTGGAGGCCGATTCTGACCCGCGACGTCCACCCCGAGGCATCCGATTCGACCTTGACCCAGAGCGGCACCCGCCGCACATCGACCTGAACGGAAGGAACTCCCATGACCAAGCAGTCCATCTTCGGCCGCATCTCGCAGCTCGTCCGCGCCAACATCAACGCACTCCTCGACGAGGCCGAAGACCCCGAGAAGATGCTCGACCAGATGGTTCGCGACTACACGAACTCCATCGCCGACGCCGAGGCCGCGATCGCCGAGACCATCGGCAACCTGCGCCTGCTCGAGGACGACCACCGCGAAGACGTGAACGCCGCACGCGAATGGGGCGAGAAGGCGGTCGCGGCCAGCCGCAAGGGCGACGAGCTCCGCTCGGCGGGAGATGCCGGCGGCGCCGACAAGTTCGACAACCTCGCGAAGGTCGCGCTCAGCCGGCAGATCACCTCCGAGAACGAGGCGAAGGCCGCCGAGCCGCAGATCGCCGCGCAGACCGAGGTCGTGAACAAGCTGAAGTCCGGCCTGAACGGCATGAAGGAAAAGCTCGTCCAGCTGCAGAACAAGCGCAACGAGCTCGTCGCCCGGTCGAAGACCGCGGCCGCGCAGCGTCAGGTGCACGACGCCGTCAAGTCGATCGACATCCTCGACCCGACGAGCGAGCTCGGCCGCTTCGAGGAGAAGATCCGCCGCGAAGAGGCCGTCGTGCGCGGCCAGGCCGAGCTCGCCGCGTCGAGCCTCGACTCGCAGTTCGCCGAGCTCGACGACCTGGGCGAGCTCACCGAGGTCGACGCGCGCCTCGCGGCGCTCAAGGCGGGCGGTTCGTCGCAGGGTCAGCTCGGCAGCTGATCCCCCGCGGATGCCTCGGCCTCGCGTCGAGGCATCCGCCCCCTCCTCACCCTCACGGAAAGCTGATCGATCATGCCGGCCACGTTCGTCGTCGTCCCCGTCTGGCAGGGGTCGGTCTCCGCCCGCGCCATGAGCGTCGCCGACGGCGCGGCCGCGATCCAGGGCGATCTCCCGGCCGCCGCGACCGTGGTCGTCGAGGTCCCGGTCGAGGCCGGCGAGGCGCTCGGAACTGGCGTGCACCGCTACAGCACCATCCGGCGGGTACGCGAACGCACCGAGCAGGCGCTCGCCGCGATCGACGGACTCGCGATCACCATCGGCGGCGACTGCGGCGCGAGCCTCGCCGCGGTCGCGCACGCCTCAGCCGCGACGCGGGGCGACCTCGCGGTGCTCTGGCTCGATGCCCATCCCGACCTGAACACGCCCGAGTCCTCGCCCTCAGGCGGCTTCGGCGGCATGACCTTGCGCGCGATCGCCGGTGACGGGGCCGACGGGCTCGCGCTCGACCCGGATCTGCGGGTCGCACCCGGGCGACTCGTCATCGGCGGAGCGCGCGCGATCGACGACGAGGAGCGCCGGTTCATCGACGAGCACGGCGTGCAGACGCTCACGGTCGAGGACCTCTCCGATCCGGCGGTCGTCATCGGCGCGCTCGAGGCCACAGGCGCGACCCGGGTGTTCATCCACATCGACCTCGACGTGCTCGACCCGTCGGCGCTCGCGGGCCTGTCGTATCCGATACCGTTCGGCGTCGACGGCCCGACGCTCGTCGCACTCGTGCGCGAGATCGTGGCGCGCTTCCCGCTCGCGGGCGCCGCGATCGCCGGATTCGCCCCGGCCACGCCCGAGGCCGCGGACGAAGACCTGCCCACCATCCTGCGACTCGTGGGCGCGCTCGCCTCGGCCCGGACCGCCTGAGCCGGTCGGCGGCCTGAGTTGGCCGACCCGCGCCTCGAGTCATCCGCGGCCGCGTCCGTGTGCCCGAGTCGGGGCGCAGCCGCATCCCCGCAACCCCCAGTCCCTTGCCCCGTTCCCTTGCTCAGGAAGCACCGCGCGACACGCCGCCGCCGAAGCCGCGGCGCGCCGCAGCACGGCCCGCCGTTCCTGAACAAGAAGTTTCGAGTGCACCGTTCAGCTCGCCGCATCCGGGCCCGCAGCCGTGTCCTCCGCAAGCCCCGTTCCCTTGCTCAGGAAGCACCGTGTGACACGCCGGAGCCGAAGGCGCGGCGCGGCGCGCCATGTCACGCCGTTCCTGAACAAGAAGTTTCGAGTGCACCGTTCAGCTCGCCGCATCCGGGC
>NZ_JAVKGQ010000024.1:21309-36945 GCF_031432255.1 Agromyces aerolatus
CCGCAGCCGTGTCCCCCGCAAGCCCCGTTCCCTTGCTCAGGAAGCACCGCGCGACACGCCGGAGCCGAAGGCGCGGCGCGCCGCGCCATGTCACGCCGTTCCTGAACAGGGAACGCCGGCGCAAGCCGTTCCGCGCGGGGCGCGGGCTGCATAGGCTGGCGAACGGACTGCGTCCCGTGTGGGACACGAGGGAAGGACCGACATGCCGCGCGAAGTCGATGTCGTCGTGATCGGAGCCGGGCCCGTGGGCGAGAACGTCGCCGACCGGGCACGGGCCGCCGGGCTCGAGGTGGTGATCGTCGAGCGCGAGCTCGTCGGCGGCGAGTGCTCGTACTGGGCGTGCGTCCCCTCGAAGACGTTGCTCAGGAGCGCGGCGGCGCTGCGCGCCGCGCAGCGCGTACCCGGCGCAGCCGAGGCGGTCACGGGCGAGCTCGACGTCGCGGCGGTGTTCCGCCGGCGCAACGCGTTCGTGTCCGACTGGTCCGACCAGGGCGGCGCCGACTGGCTCGACAGCGTCGGCATCGGCCTTGAACGCGGTCAGGGCCGCCTCGACGGACCGCGGCGCGTCGTCGTCGAGCACGCCGACGGGTCACGCACCACGCTCGTAGCGAAGCACGCCGTCGCGGTCGCGACCGGCTCCGATGCCGCGATGCCTGCGATCGACGGGCTCGCCGACGCACGCCCCTGGACGAGCCGCGAGGCGACTTCGGCGCAGGAGGCGCCCGCTCGACTCGCCGTGATCGGCGGGGGCACGGTCGCGGTCGAGATGGCGACCGCGTTCGCCGGGTTCGGCTCCGAGGTCACGGTGCTCGCCCGCAGCGGGCTGCTCTCGGCCCAGGAGCCCTTCGCGGGCGAGGCCGTCGCCGAAGGGCTGCGCGAGCTCGGCGCGACGGTGCGCCTGCACACCTCACCCGAACGCGTCGAACGCAACGACGACGGCGCGACCGTGATCACGCTGCCCGACGGCGAGACCATCGAGGCCGACGAGGTGCTCGTCGCGACCGGCCGTACGCCACGCACACGCGACCTCGGCCTCGAGACCGTCGGACTCGAACCCGGCGAGTGGATCGAGGTCGACGACACGCTGCTCGTCACCGGCACCCGCGCCGGAGACGGCGACGGCGACTGGCTGTACGCGGTCGGCGACGTCACCCGCCGCGCGCTGCTCACGCATCAGGGCAAGTACCAGGCGCGCGCCGCGGGCGATGTGATCGCCGCACGCGCGCTCGGCCGACCGGTCGACAACGCGCCGTGGGGCGTGCACGTCGCCACGGCCGACCACGCCGCGGTGCCGTCGATCGTCTACTCCGAGCCCGAGGTCGCGAGCGTCGGCCTCACCGAGGCCGCGGCGCGTGAGGCCGGGCTCGCGGTGCGAGTGGTCGAGGTCGGGCTCGACGCCGTCAGCGGCACCGGCATCCACTCCGACGGGCCGGCGGGCCGCGCGAAGCTCGTGCTCGACGCCGATCGCGACGTCGTCGTCGGCGCCACGTTCGTCGGGCAGGACGTGGGCGAACTGCTGCAGGCCGCGACGATCGCGATCGTCGGCGAGGTGCCCGTGCGCCGGCTGTGGCACGCGGTACCCGCGTTCCCGTCGGTGAGCGAGATCTGGTTGCGGCTCCTCGAGACGCTGGGACGGCCGGAGGCGGACGCGTGAGCAGGGGCGACGGCGCCGTCGGCAGCAGCAGCAGGCGCGGCAGCGGCAGCGAGTGGAGCGGCTCGGGTGCCGCTACCGGAGCACGCGAGACGAGCGCCGCCCCTCTCGGCTTCCCGGTCGAGCCGCCGTCGCGGGTCTTCCGCATCCGCCTGACCGACTCGCCAGTGAGCCTCGCCGGCTACTGGTTCGCGACCACGGTCGGCGCGACCTGGGGCTTCCTGCTCAGTACCGGGCCGGTCGAGCGGCGGCGCGGGCTCCTCGTCTTCCGGGGCATGCCGAACTGGGCGTTCGGCCGCGGCGGAGCGTGCGTCGGCGGCAGCTACCTCACCGATCGCAACGTGGGCCACCGGGTGCTCGGCCACGAGGCCGTGCACCGCCGGCAGTGGCGCAGGTACGGCATGCTCTTCCCGCTGCTGTACCTCTTCGCGGGCCGGAACCCCCTGAAGAACCGGTTCGAGATCGAGGCCGGGCTCGAGGCCGGCGGCTACCTTCCCCGGCGCCGCGCCCGCTGACGCTGCCCGCGCGCGAGCCCTCCCACCACACCACGTCCGTCCCACCGCACCACGTCCGCGCCACCTCCGCCCCACCGCACCACCGCACCACCTCCGACGTACGGCGCCAGGTACGACCGTCGGCGATGGCGCAGTATGTCGGACGTGGCGCGGCTGCGGCGTCGATGCGTGGGCAGACGGCAGACGGCCCGGATGCCTCGGGCGAGGCATCCGGGCCGGTGACACGCGACTCGGGGGCGCAGCGTTACTGCACGACCGCCGCGATGGCGTCGATGAGCGCGGGCATACCGCCCTCCCAGTCGAAGCTGAGCGCGGTCGGCGGCGACACCGACGACACCGTCACCGGGTCGTACACCTGAGCGACCTTGCCCGCCGCGATCGCGGGCACCGCCTTCAGCTCGGGCTTGGTCAGGACCGCGTCGGCGTCTTCCTTCGTGCTCGAGTAGCTGAGGATGAAGTCGGCCTCGAGCTGGTCGAGCTTCTCGTAGCTGAGGTCGTAGTAGAACCCGCCGTTCGAGGTGTCGAGCTCGGCGACGCTCGGCGCGACCTCGAGCCCGAGCTCGGTGAGGATCGCGATACGCGGGTCGGCGCCGGTGTAGATCGACATGGAGCCGTCGGCGTCCCAGATGCCCGCGAACGTCTGGCCGGCGAACTCGGGGTGCGCCTCGGCCGCTGCGGCGAGCTGCTCGTCGATCGTCGCGAGCACTGCGTCGCCTTCGGCCTCACGGCCGAGCGCCTCGGCGGTGAGCCGGATCGTCTCGTCCCACGGCGTCGTCCACGCGGCCTCGGGGAAGGCCACGACCGGCGCGATCTCCGAGAGCGTCTCGTACTGTTCCTCGGTCAGGCCCGAGTACGGCGCCAGGATGAGGTCGGGCTCGGCCTCGATGAACTCCTCGTAGGGCACCGACGCGCCGCCCTCGGGGTCGCTGAGCAGCGCGGGCAGCTCGACGCCTTCCGCCTCGTAGGCCTCTTCGACCCACGGCAGGTAGTTGCCCTCGCCCACGGTCCACACCTGCTCGGCGACGGCCACGGGGTACACGCCGACCGCGACGGCGGCCTCGGTCGAGCCCCAGCCCCACGTCGCGACGCGCTGCGGGTCGGATTCGATGACCGTCTCGCCGAACGCGTGCTCGATGGTCACGGGGAAGCTGCCGCTCGCCTCGGTGGCGGGCGCGGCGCCCGAGTCGTCGGTGCTGCCCGACGCGCACGCGCTGAGGGCGATCGCGGTGACGGCAACGCCGGCGACGGCGAGCAGTGAACGTCGTAGACGCACGGGAACTCCTTGAGCTCGGTGGGTGGATTAAGGGAAGGCTAACCTAAAGTTCATGCGCCCGCATCACGGAGCGGGCCGTCCGTCTCGAAGTCGAGAGACCCGGCACGCGCGAGCCGGCGCGGGCCGGGCTCACGCCGGTCCGCCGCCGTGGAACCGCCCGATGGGGACGATCATCGGACTGCCCGACACGGGGTCCGGGATGACCCGCGCCGACAGGCCGAACGCCCGCTGCACGATCTCGCTCGTGAGGACGTCGCGCGGCGCCCCCTCGGCGACGATCGCCCCGGCCGACATGACGACGAGGTGGTCGGCGTATCGCGCGGCGAGGTTGAGCTCGTGCAGCACCATGACGACGGTCGTGCCGCGCTCGCGGTTCAGCGAGGTCAGCAGGTCGAGCAGTTCGAGCTGATGGGTCACGTCGAGGAACGTCGTCGGCTCGTCGAGCAGCACGACGTCGGTCTTCTGGGCGAGCACCATCGCGATCCAGACCCGCTGCCGCTGACCGCCCGAGAGCTCGTCGATGGGGCGGTCGGCGAGATCGGCGACCCCGGTCGCGGCGAGCGCCTCGGCGACGACGGCGTCGTCGTCGCTCGAGTGCCGGCCGAACCAGCCCTGGTGCGGGTACCGGCCGCGCCCGACGAGGTCGGCGACGCGCACCCCGTCGGGCGCGATCGACGACTGCGGCAGCACGCCCACCCGGCGGGCGACGTCACGCCGAGGCATCCGCGTCAGGTCCTCGCCGTCGAGCGTGACCCGTCCGGCCTCGAGCGGATGCAGCCGGGCGAGCCCGCGGAGGAGCGTGGACTTGCCGCACGCATTCGGTCCCACGATCGCCGTGATGCGACCGGGCGGCAGGGCGACGTCGAGCCCCTCGATGACGCGGCGGCCGTCGTACCCGAGGGTCACGCCCTCGGCCGCGAGTCCGGGGGCGGCGGTCGGCGTCGACGGGCCGGCTGGCAGGGCGGTCATGCGCGAGAGGTCCTCTCAGTGCGGGCGAGCAGCCAGAGCAGGTAGGGCGCACCGATCACGCCGGTCACGATGCCGACGGGCGCGGTGAAGCCCGGGAGGGCGAACTGCCCGATGACGTCGGCACCCAGCACGAGCAGGGCGCCGACCCCGACCGACGCGGCGAGCGCGGCGCCGCCGCCTCCCACCAGGCGCCGGGCCACCGCGGGCGCGATGAGGGCGACGAACGCGATGGGGCCGGCGACGGAGGTCGCGATCGCGACGAGCGCCACGGCGAGTACGAGCAGCAGCGCGCGGCCCCCGTGCACGCGTACGCCGAGTGCGGCCGCGTGGTCGTCGCCCAGCGCGAGGGGGCCGAGGATCCGCGCGACGACGGCGATGGCGACGAGCCCGACGGCCACGCCCGCGGCGAGCACCGCGAGCTCGCTGCCGCGGACGTCGCCGACGCTGCCGACCGTCCAGTGCAGGGCGGTCTGCGCCTGGCGCACATCGGACCGGGCCAGCAGCCAGGCGACCGTCGAGCCGCACACGTAGCTCATGCCCACGCCGACGAGGACGAACCTGATGCCGTGCAGCCCCCGGCGCCACGCCGCGAGCCAGATCACGATGGCGACGAACAGCGCGCCGCCGAACGCGAGCCCGGCGACCGCTGCACCTCCCACGCCGAGGCCGAGGATGGCCCACACGGCACCGAGGCTCGCGCCCTGCGCGATGCCGAGGATGTCGGGGCTCGCGAGCGGATTGCGCAGCGTCGACTGGAACACCGCGCCCGCGAGCGCGAACGCGGCGCCGACGAGCAGCGCGGCGAGGATCCGGGGCAGCCTGAGGTTGAGCACGACGAAGCGGTCGACCTTCTCACCCCCGCCCACGAGCGCGGCCAGCACCCGGTCGGGCGTGACGCCCGCGGCTCCGAACGACAGCGCGGCCATGGCGAGCGCGAGGGCGCCGACGGTCACGGCCGCGACGATCAGGGCGTATCGACGGCGCTGCCGCGCCCGCCCGGCGACGATGGCGACTCGCGCCTCGTCGGCCGCAGAGGCGGCCGGAGTCGGCGCGGGGCGGGTCGTCATCGAGGTCACAGTCCGGCCACCCGCCGGCTCCGTGCGATCGCGATGAGCACCGGCGCGCCGAGGAATGCCGCGACCACGCCGGCCTCGAGCTCCGAGTTGGGCACGATGAGCCGCCCGATGACGTCGGCCGCGAGCAGCATGACCGGGCCGAGGATGAGCGCCGCGGGCATGATCCACCGGTAGTCGCTGCCCACGAGGCGGCGTGCCGCGTGCGGGACGACGAGCCCGACCAGTGCGATCGGCCCCGCGAGCGCGGTCGCGGTGCCGCATAGCAGCACGATCGCGAGACCGGCCACGGCCCGGGTCGCGCCGACCCGCTGCCCGAGCGCGCTCGCGACGTCGTCGCCGAGGGCGAGCAGGTTGAGACGGTGGGCGAGCGCGGCGGCGAGGATCGTGCCCACGAGCAGGAACGGCCACAGCGTGCCGACCGTGGCCAGGTCGCGGCCGGTGAGGGACCCGACGGCCCAGAACCGGTACTGGTTGAAGGCTTCGGTGTCGCGGATCAGCACGAGCGCGATGAGTGGCGTGAGCAGTGCCGTGAGCGCGGCGCCGACGAGCGCGAGCCGGACGGGCTGCGCGCCGCCGATCGCGAACACCAGCAGCGCCGCGGCGGCCGCACCCGCGAAGGCGAACCAGATGTAGCCGAGCGGCGACGTGATCCCGAGCACCGAGATGCTCAGCACGACCGCGAGCGAGGCGCCCGAGTTGACGCCGAGCAGGCCCGGGTCGGCGATGGGGTTCCGGGTGACGCCCTGGATGAGGGTTCCCGCGAGTCCGAGCGCGATGCCCGCGGCGAGCCCGATGACGGTGCGCGGGATCCGCAGCTGGATGACCACGGCCTGGTCGGCGTCGCTGAGGTCGGGGGCGAGGAGCGCCTGCCACACGGCGGCCGGGTCCATGGCGCGGACGCCGAGGGCGAGGCTGGCCGCGACCGCGGCGAGCAGCGCGAGCGCACACACGACGAGCACGACGATCTTGCGCCAGGCGCCCGGCCGCCGCCGGGCGTCGGCCGGCGAGAGCGCGGCGGTCGCCGAGACTGCGGCACGCCCGACCGGCTTGGTGCTGGACATGACGGCCGGGTCAGTCGAGTTCGGCGCGGCCGCGCCGCCAGTACCCCATGAAGGCCACCTGGCGGCGGTCCATGCCGGCCTCGCGCACGAGGAAGCGACGCAGGGTCTTGATGACGGATGCCTCGCCGGCGAGCCAGGCGTAGCAGTCGCCGTCGAGGCTCACGCCCTCGGGGACGTCCCACAGCGGGGCGTCGTCGAGGTCGGCGCGTTCGGCGGCGTCGAGCGCATACACGGCGTCGGCCGGGGTCGGCGCGCCGGGCAGGCAGCCCTGGGCGCAGCACGTGCGGGCGACCCAGTCGCGCACGGCGGGGATGAGCCGCTCGCCGTGGACCACGTCGGCGCTCGACCGGGCGAGCCAGCGCACCTCGACGCCGGCGGGCGCGCGTACGGCGAGCCGGTCGTCGGCCGTGGGCACCTCGATCATGGCGACGCCCGTGGCCTCGGCCGGCAGCTGCTCGAGGATCGCGCAGATCGCGGGCGCCGCGGTCTCGTCGCCCGCGAGCAGCACGGTGTCGACCGTGCCGGGCCGGAAGTCGATGCCGAGCGCGCGGCCCGGGCTGAGCTCGTCGGGCCCGATGAGCACGATCTCGTCGCCGGGGGCCGCGGACATCGCCCACGCGGACGCCGGCCCGAGGTCGCCGTGCAGCGCGAAGTCGATGTCGACCTCGCGGTCGTCGGGCCGGACGGCGCGCACGGTGTAGGTGCGGAAGGTGTTGCGGCGCTCGGCGGGCAGTTCGCGCCAGGCCTGGTACCAGTCCTCACCGTCGGGGAAGTCGATGAAGCCCCGTCCGGCGATGGGCAGGACGACCTTCACGCGCTGGTCGAGCCCCGCGGTGCCGAACTCGGCGAGCTCGTCGCCCGCGAACGTGACGCGCGTGAAGTGCGGCGACATGCGCACGACGCGGGCGACGCTCGTTCGGAAGCTGCGGTAGGCCGGGCGCGGGCGCAGCTCCGCTTCGACGAGTGAGGTAAGCATTACCTAAGCATCGCACAGGCCGGGGCATCCGTCGAACCCGGACGCGACCGACTTCACCGGGTCGCGGATCAGCGGCCCGATCCGGCGACCGCGGCTACCAGACCGGCGGCCGCCGCCGCGCCGCCGTGAGTCCCGCGGCGCGCTCGAGGCGCGACGCGATCGCGAACAGCGTCGCCTCTCCCCCGGGCCGGCCGATCAGCTGCACGCCCATGGGCTGCCCGTCCTCGGTGAAGGTCATCGGCAGCGTGATCGCGGGCAGCCCCACGACGTTGACGAACGACGTGTACGGCGTGAACGCGACCTGCTGGGCGAAGTTCCGCTCGCCGTCCTCGGCGTCGTACCAGCCGACGGGGCGCGGGGTCATCGCGAGTGCGGGTGTGAGCACCGCGTCATACGGCGCGAAGCGGCGGATCGTCCGGCGCTCGTACTCGGCGAGCCACGCGAGCGATTCGGCGAGCGTGCGCGCGGAGAGGGCTCGGCCGCGGCCCACGAGCCAGCGCGTGAGCGGCTCCAGGAGCTCCAGGCGATCGCCGTCGACCGGGATCGAGGCCGCGCCGGCCTGCCAGATCGCGCGGAACGCCTCGGCATAGTCGGGCTCGGGCGCGGGCGGGATCGCCTCCACCCCGTACCCGGCCCCGTCGAGCAGCTCGATCCCCCGGTCGAGCGCGACCCGCGCTTCGGGCTCGAGAACGATCTCGGTGAAGTCGTCCCACGGCGTGTCGCCGAGCACCCCGATCTGGAACCGCCCCTCGCCGCGGATCGCGGCTCCGAGGTACGGGCCGTCGTCGCCGGGCGCGCGCACCGCGAACGGATGCTCCGCCGGGTAGCCGCCCGGTGCGATCAGTCCGTCGAGCAGCAGCGCGGCGTCGGCCACGGTACGCGCGATCGGCCCCGCGACGACCAGCCCGGCGAGCGCCCTGAGCCCTGAGCCGCCGGGCACCCGCCCGCGCGAGGGCTTGACGCCGACGAGTCCGCACGAGGCGGCCGGGATGCGCACCGAGCCGCCGCCGTCCGAGCCGGGCGCGAACGGCAGCAGGCCTGCGGCGACCGCGGCAGCGGCTCCGCCGCTCGAGCCTCCGGCGTGCCGGGAGAGGTCCCACGGGTCGCGCGCTGCCGGGACGGCGGCGCCCTCGGTGTAGCACGGGAGTCCGAACTCGGGCGTCGCGGTCTTGCCGAGGCTCACCGCGCCCGCGGTGTCCACGGCCTCGACGAGCGCGTCGGACGTGTCGGGCACGAAGCCTTCGAACGTCCGCGACCCGAACCGCGTCGGCACCCCGGCACGCTGCTCGAGGTCCTTGTCGGCGAGCGGCATGCCCCAGAGCGGCGCGGCCTTCGGCACGTGTCGTTCGACGTGCCGGGCCCGTTCGATCGCGCGCTCGGCGTCCACGTGCGCGAAGGCGCCGACCTCGGCTCCCAGCCGGTCGACGCGGGCGAGGAAGTGCTCGGCCGCCTGCACCGGCGTGACCTCGTCGCGCTGCAGCAGCTGATGCAACTCGAGGGCGGTGAGTTCGTGCAGCTCGTCGGGAGGCGTCATGCCATCGAGCCTGGCACATCTCCCCCGCCGGTCGAGGACTTGCGAGCTCGTCAGTGCTTGAGCGAGCGCTGCAGCAGCACCGTGCCGAGCCAGCGGTCGAACTTGAACCCCACCCGGCCCATGCGCCCGATCTCGGTGAATCCGAACTTCTCGTGCAGCGCGAGGGACGCCTCGGCCCCCTGGTCGGCGATGACCGCGATCATCTCTTTGAGCCCCGCGGCCTTCGAACGCGCGATGAGCTCGCCGAGCAGGGCGCGGCCGAGCCCCTTGCCCGAGGCCGCAGGGCCGAGGTAGATCGAGCTCTCGACGGTGTACCGGTAGGCGCGTTTCTGCTTCCAGGGCGAGACCAGCGCGTAGCCGAGCAGTTGCCCGCTCGGCGCCTCGGCCACGAGGAACGGCATGCCGAGCTTCTCGAGGTACGCGAACTTCTGCTTCCACTCGCGGAGCGTCATGGCGTCCTCGTCGAACGTCACGGTCGAGTTGGCGACGTAGTGGTTGTAGATCTCGCGCACGGCCGGGAGGTCGGCGGCTCGCGCATCGCGGAGCGTGAACTCGAACGCGGGCTCGGCGGGCGCCGGCTTGCGCAGGTGCGGCGGCAGCACCCGGCGCGGCTGGTATTCCTCCTCGAGCATCCGGTCACGATACCCCGGGATTGTGTCGGCGGGATGACGTGACCCGGAATCGGCCGGTCAGCTGCCGACCGCGGGCGCGAGGCGCCAGTCGACCGGCGCGGCGCCCTGCTGTTCGAGGAGGAGGTTCGCCCGGCTGAACGGCTTGGAGCCGAAGAAGCCGCGCGATGCCGACAGCGGGCTCGGGTGCACCGACTCGATGACCGGCGTGTCGCCGAGCATCGGGCGCAGCGATTGCGCATCCCGGCCCCACAGGACGGCGACGAGGGGGACGCCTCGTTCGACGAGGACCCGGATCGCGTGGTCGGTCACCCGCTCCCACCCCTTGCCCCGGTGCGAGGCCGGCGTGCCGGGGCGGACCGTGAGCACGCGGTTGAGCAGCATGACGCCGTTCCGGCTCCAGGCGCCGAGGTCGCCATGCGCGGGCGGCTCGATGCCGAGGTCGTCGCGGAGTTCGCGGTAGATGTTCTGCAGGCTTCTGGGCAGCGGGCGCACGTGCGCCTCGACCGCGAAGGACAGGCCGATCGGATGCCCCGGCGTGGGGTAGGGATCTTGACCGACGATGAGCACGCGTACGTCGTCGAGCGGCGCGGAGAAGGCCCGCAGCACGCGCGTGCCCTCGGGCAGGTAGCCGTGCCCGGCCGCCGTCTCGGCGCGCAGGAAGTCGCCCATGCGGGCGAGGTCGCCGGCGACGGGCGCGAGCGCCTCGGCCCACGTCGGATGGATGAGCCCCTCGGCGGCGAGCTCGTCGAGCCCCTTCGCCACGGCGATCACGCGCCCATCGTCGAGACGACCACGCCGGACTCGCCGGGCAGCACACGCCACACGCTGCCGTCGCCCACGACCCCGAGACCGCCCTCGCCGACCACGAGCGCGGTGCGCTCGTCGATCGCGAGCCCGCCCTCGACGAGCCCGGCCTCGACCACGGCGATGAGCCTCGACACCGTGCCCCACTGCGCGGCGTGCGCATCGATCGCGACGTCGACGAGCCCGATGCCGGGCGCGACCGTCACCTCGTCGAGCCCTTCGGCGGCGAGCTCGGGGGCCACGGCGACGCCGCCGATCCGCCAGCCGCCGATGATCGCGCGCTCCGCGGCGATCGCGGCTCCGGCCGAGCAGCCGAGATACGGCACGCCGGCCGCGACCTGGCGGCGCAGCTCGCCGAAGTGCGGCTCGAGGAGCTCCCGGTAGGCGGGCGTCCGGCCGCCGCCGATCACGATGCCGTCGACCTCGCCGAACGCCGAGGCCGGCACCTCGCCGTGCTCGGCCACCGTGGTCGGGTGCACGTCGAGCTCGGCCTCGGCCGAGGCATCCGGATCGAGCTCGCGATGCAGCTGGGCGGCGAGCCGGCTCGCGTGCCCGGCCGCGTCGTCGCCGATCGCGACCAGCGCGACCCGCGGACGGGCGCGCCCGGCCGTGCGTGCGCTAGCCACGACTTCGGCGACGAAGCCCGTGAACTCAGGGCTCGCGCCGTCGTGCTCGGCGCTGCCCGCGAGATGCACGCTCATGCCGCGGCCTCCACGACGTGGACGTGCGGCTGCGCCGCTCTGCTGCCGATGGCGGAGGAGGTGGCGTCGAAGCTCATCAGGCCAGGTTAGCCGTCGGACCTTCGGTCGGGCGGGTCGACGGGAGGCTGTGGACGGGGCTCGGCGAGCACGTCTGAATCGAGCCCGGGGCGCGCCGGGAACGTCTCGTCGGCCGCGCGTTCGGCTGACGTGTCGTGGCCGCCGTGGTGGCGCAGTCTCGCGATCCGCTCGTTCAGCACCGAGATGATCGTCGCCGACGCGGTGCCGACGATCGCGACGCCGCCGATCATGAGCAGCACCGCGTAGAACCGGCCCGCCGCCGTGATCGGGTACTCATCGCCGTACCCGACCGTGGCGATGGTCACGAACGCCCACCAGATCGCGTCGCCGAACGTGAGGATGTTGGCCCCCGGTGCGTTGCGTTCGGCCTGCAGCGTCGCGAGCGCGAGGAAGTAGATGAACGCGAGCGCGTACGAGGTCGCGAACACGATGAACTGCGCGCGCACCGCGCCGCCGGTGCGGCGACGCAGATACGGGATCTGATTCAGCAGCTCGAGCACGCGGAGGGCCCGGAACAGCGGGATCAGACCCGAGAGCACGTCGATGGGGTGCGTGAAGACGAAACGCCAGCGCCCGCCGCGCGGGGTCAGCGCGATCCGCACGAGCACGTCCGTGAGGAACACGATCCAGCTCGTCAGGAGGATGACGACGAGCGGCGTGTGCCACGCCGAGTCCACGTCGACCGCGAGCACGAAGATCGAGTAGGCGACGATGAACGCGAGGCCCAGCGCGGCCAGCGGCACGGCGGTGACGCGCTCCCACGCGTCGCGGCGGGGCGCCGGCAGGGCTGGGCCGGCGCTCACGGCCGGCGCCTCCCCCGCACCTCGAGGTCGCCCTTCGCGACGAGGTGCGGAGCGGACTGCGCGACCGGTTTCACGACGATGAGGTCGAGGTCGACGTGGCGCGGCTTGGTGATCGCGTCGACGATGACCGCGGCGACGTCTTCGGCCACGAGCGGCTCGGGGACGTTCGCGTAGACGTCGTCGGCACGCTCCTGGTCGCCGTCGAACCGCACGAGCGAGAACTCCTCGGTCTTCACCATGCCGGGCGCGACCTCGATGACGCGGATCGGCTCGCCCGAGAGCTCGAGCCGCAGCACCTCGGTCATGGCGTGCTGCGCATACTTCGCGGCGTTGTACCCGCCGCCGCCCACATAGGAGAGGTGCCCCGCGATCGAGGTCAGGTTCAGCAGGTCAGCGACGCCGCGTTCGATCGCGCCCGTCCGCAGCAGCGGCAGCAGCGCGCTCGTGACGAGCTTGGTGCCGAGCACGTTGACGCGGAACATCCACTCCCAGTCGGCGGCGTCCGAGTCCTCGACCGAGGCGAGCCCCTTCGCACCGCCGGCGTTGTTCACGAGCGCGTGCACCGCGCCCGTCTCCGCCAGGTGATCGGCGAGCGCGGCGACGTCGGCCTCGCTGGTGACATCGGCGACGAAGACGGATGCCCCGGTCTCCTCGGCGAGCGCGCGGAGCCGGTCCTCGCGGCGGGCGACGCCGACGACCTCCCACCCTTCCGCACGGAGGGCGCGGACGGTCGCCGCACCGATCCCCGAGCTCGCACCGGTCACCACTGCACGCAAACGAACCATGGCCCCATTCTGCCGAACCACGGCCGCGCGCGAGCGCAACCACGGCCGCGATCCCGGCTCGTGCGGAAGAATGGGCCGATGCAGATCGATCCGCCGGCGCCGCGCACGCGCAAGCGCGTCCCCCTGTGGGACAACGCCCGCTGGATCGCGATCACGCTCGTCGTCATCGGGCACGGCATCCTCCCGCTGATCGCCGAGGACGATGCCGCGTACAGCGTCTACCTGTCCATCTACTCGTTCCACGTCGCGGTGTTCGTGACGGTCGCCGGATACTTCGCGAAGTCGGGCCCGCCCACGGCGCGTTCGCTGAGGCAGGTGCTGACCGACATCGTCTTCCCGTACGTCATCTTCGAGACGATCTGGACCGTCATCCGGTTCGCGCTCGGCGGCGAGTTCGACCTCGACTACTCGACCGCCTCCTGGACGCTGTGGTTCCTGATCGCGCTCGCGGTCTGGCGCATCGCGCTGCCCTACCTCGTGCTGCTGCGCTTCCCGCTCACGATCGCGGTGATCATCTCGATCGCCGCGGGCTACACCGAGTCGATCGACTCGACGCTCGCGCTGACCCGCACGTTCGGCATGTTCCCGTTCTTCGTGTTCGGCTGGAAGCTGCGCCAGATGCAGCTCACCGGCCGCTGGCTCGAGCTGCGCCCGGCGATCGTGTGGCGCTGGCGAGCCGGCGCGATCGCGGTCTTCGCGGCGCTGCTCGTGCTCATGCCGATCGCGATCGAGACCTGGCGGGATCTGCGCTTGCGCCGGTTCATGCTCTACGACGAGTCGTACGTGGCGATCGGCTACGACGAGCCGTGGTCGGGCGCGATCAGGCTGGTGCTGCTCACCCTGGCGATGCTGCTCGCCGTGGCGTTCCTGATCCTCATGCCGCGCGGCCGGCACTGGTTCACGCCGTTCGGGGCCGCCACTATGTACATCTACCTGCTGCACAGTTTCGTGCTCTACCCGATCCGCGAGTCCGACGTCCTCGCCGGGCAGCAGCCGTTCTGGGTGCTGCCGGTCATGATCGTGTTCTGCATCGGCGTCTCGATCGTGTTGTCGCTGAAGCCCGTGCGCCGCATCTTCCGGCCCCTCGTCGAACCGCGCGCCCGCTGGCTGTTCCGGGCGGATCCCGCGACACCCACCGGCACGATCGTGCTGCCTGCCGACGCCCTGCCGCCTGCGGCGCCCCCGGCCGACCCGCCGCCGCGCGACCCCAGCGGCCCCGACCGCGGCTGAGGACCCGCGCCCGCGTGTGTCGGCATGTGTCGGCGACCGTTGCCGGGCACGCGCTGGCGCTCGTACGGTGGTGCGCATGATGCGGCCGGCCCGCACGCGACCGTGAAGCCCATGAAGGAGACCCCATGACCGAGAACACCGCCGACTGGCGCTTCGAGACGAAGCAGGTGCACTCGGGCGCCGCACCCGACCCCGTGACCAAGGCCCGTGCGACCCCGATCTACCAGACGACCTCGTACGTGTTCGACAACGCCGATCACGCGAAGAACCTGTTCGCGCTCGCGGAGTTCGGCAACATCTACACACGCATCCAGAACCCCACGCAGGCCGTCGTCGAGGAGCGCCTCGCGGCGCTCGAGGGGGGCACCGGCGCCCTGCTCGTGGCCTCCGGCCAGGCGGCTGAGACGTTCGCGGTGCTGAACATCGCGCAGGCGGGCGACCACATCGTGTCGAGCTCGTCGATCTACGGCGGCACGTACAACCTGTTCAAGTACACGCTCGCGAAGCTCGGCATCGAGACCACGTTCGTCGAGAACCAGGACGACGCCGACGAGTGGCGCCGCGCGATCCGGCCGAACACGAAGCTCTTCTTCGCCGAGACGATCGGCAACCCGAAGATCAACGTGCTCGACATCCGGCTCGTCGCCGACATCGCGCACGAGGCGGGCATCCCGCTCATCGTCGACAACACGATCGCGACGCCGTATCTCATCCGCCCGTTCGAGCACGGCGCCGACATCGTGCTGCACTCGGCGACGAAGTTCCTCGGCGGGCACGGCACCGTCGTCGGCGGCGTCATCGTGGACGGCGGCACGTTCGAGTGGTCCAAGAACGTTGACAAGTTCCCGGGCCTCACCGAGCCCGACCCGTCGTACCACGGCGCGAGCTACACGACCGCGGTCGGCGACGGCCTCGCGTACATCATCAAGGCGCGCGTGCAGCTGCTGCGCGACCTCGGCTCGGCGATCTCGCCGAACAACGCCTGGCAGCTGCTGCAGGGCATCGAGACGCTGTCGCTGCGCATCGAACGGCACGTGCAGAACACGCAGGAGATCGCGGAGTGGCTCGACAACCACCCCGACATCGCGAGCGTGAACTACTCGGGCCTGCCCTCGAGCCCCTGGTACGCCGCGGCCAACCGGTACGCGCCGAAGGGCGTCGGCGCGGTGCTGTCGTTCGAGCTCAAGGGCGGCGTGGACGCCGGTCGTGCCCTGGTCGACAACCTCAAGCTGTTCAGCCACCTGGCGAACATCGGCGACGTGCGTTCGCTCGTCATCCACCCGGCGTCGACGACGCACTCGCAGCTCACGCCCGAGCAGCAGCTCACGACGGGTGTCACGCCCGGGCTCGTTCGGCTGTCGGTCGGAATCGAGCACGTCGACGACCTCAAGGCCGACCTCTCGGCGGGCCTCGCGGCGGCGCGCGCCGCGACCGAGGCGGCGCGCGTCTGACACGCCCGGGTCACCACGACGAGCGGATGCCTCGGAGCCACGGTGAACTGGTCCCCAGATGTTGGACTGGCCGAGTAGGAGCTTAGGGCTACGCCGC
>NZ_JAVKGQ010000025.1:0-30605 GCF_031432255.1 Agromyces aerolatus
TCGATGGACGAGTTCCTCATGTCCAGTAGTATCCACGCACCCACCGACATCGCTCGTGCAAGCTCGCTGCCGTGCACTCGCAGCTCACGACCTCGCGGCGCGACCACCCGCCCGATCGGCGATGTCACGCGCGAACCGACGGTCGCGCTTTTCACAGCCACGAGACCGACCCGTCCGGGACATGGGCACCCTCTCAACGCGAGGAGCCCAGCGGATTCCCCGCCGCGTCCCTCCTCGGTGCCCGCCCGTTCGCCCGCGTGGCGGGCCCGACCCTGGTCCCCCGCCCTGGCCCGGCCTCGGCGGATTCCCCTCCCCCAGATCGCCCGGCTCCGGTCCAGGGGGTCCGGCTCCGATCCAGGCCGTCTGTCGGCATAGCGGGCCTCGCCCCCCGCCCCGACAGCCCGGCCCGGCGTGCTCCTGCCTACGCCGGCACACTCGCGCCCGCGCCCGCATCCGCGGCGAGCCCGGCCGCGAAGTCGGCCCAGGTCCGCTGGCAGCGCAGCGCCGGGCCGTGCGCGAGGTTCGCGCCGGTACGGTAGGCGCGTCCGACCGCACCGGGGATCCGGATCGGCAGCGCGGGCCGCCGCGCGCGGCCGAACGCGCCGGCGTATCGTTCGGCGAGCTGCCGGACGTCGAGCACCTCGGGGCCTGCGAGGTCTGCGGCGCGGCCCGCCGGTGTGCCGAGTGCGAGCTCGGCGAGCCGGGCGGCGACCTCGTCGACGTGCACGGGCTCGAAGCGCAACCCGCCGGGCACGGGCAGTACCGGGAGCCTGGTCATCCCTCGGACGACGGGAAGCACGAACTCGTGCAGCTGCGCGACGCGCAGGATGGTCCACGGCACGTCCGACCCCGCGATGACACGCTCGGCCTCGGCCTTCGCGCGGAAGTACCCGATCGGCATCGCGTCGGCGCCGATCACCGAGATCAGCACGAGGTGGCTGACCCGCGCACGACTCGCGGCCGCGACCACGCGCCGCGCGGCGACGTCGTCGCCCTTCGCGCCGCCCGCGAGATGCAGCACGGTCGTGACACCCGCGAACGCAGCCTCCAGGCCCGCCCCGGATACCGTATCCCCGGCGACCTGTTCGACGCCCGGCGTTGCGGCGCGGGGATGCCGCGACAGCACGCGCACCTCGCGGCCGGCGTCCCGCAGGAGCGGCACCGTGCGGCGGCCGATCGTTCCGGTGCCACCCGTCACGAGCAATGATGCAGTCATGGTCTCGAACCTTTCGTGTCACATTCGAGGGGGTTCCCTCGTCTGCACCATGACGATCGAGACCGAGGAGATGTGACATGACGGACCGGCGAATGCTCGCACGTCGATTCGAGACCGAGCGGCCGAGGCTCCGCGCCATCGCGACCAAGCTGCTCGGCTCGCCCGCCGACGCCGATGACGCGGTCCAGGCGACCTGGCTGCGGCTCGAGCAGGCCGATGTCGACGGCATCGACAATCTGCAGGCCTGGCTGACCACGGTCGTGTCGCGCGTGAGCCTCGACGAGCTCCGTGCCCCGCGGCGCACGCGCGAGCGTTCATGGCAGGTGGAGCCCTGGCGTGACGAACCGGTCGCGACGACCGCCGACCCCGCGGAGCTCGTCGACCAGGGCGACCGCGTGAGCGTCGCCCTCCTCGTCGTCCTGGAGCTGCTCAGTCCCGCCGAGCGCATCGCGTTCGTGCTGCATGACGTCTTCGGGCAGCCGTTCGAGGAGATCGCGACGGTGCTCGAGCGGTCGCCCGCCGCGGCGCGGCAGCTCGCCTCCCGAGCCCGTCGCCGCGTCCGCGGCGCCGAGCCACCCGCGCGGCCGCGGCCCGAACAGGGTCGCCGGATCGTCACCGCGTGGCTCGCGGCGGCCGAGGGCGGCGACCTCAGCGCCCTGCTCTCGCTCCTGGACGACGGCGCGGTCCTGCACGCCGACTCCGGCGCCACGACCCAGGTCGTCGAGGGATCCCGGGCGATCGCCGAGCAGGCCGTCCTCTCCGGCCGGCTCGCCGCGCACTCGACGCCTATCCTCATCGGCGGTCGGCCTGGGGTCGCGGCGGTCATCCACGGCCGCGTCGTCTCGATCATGGCCTTCACCATCGACGACGACCGGATCACGCAGCTCGACGTGCTCGCCGACCCCGAACGACTCGCGGCGCTCGGCGTCGCGCGCGTCGTCGCGGGATCCGGCGCCTGACGTCGGCTGCGCCGCTGCACCGCTGCGCCGCTGTGCGACTGCGTCGCTGTGCGGTTGCGACGTCGCCGCCGCGATGCGCCCACTCCGCCACATCGGCACCGCACCGCGCACCCGATCACGCGGAGAAGTCGGGATACCCCTGAAACGGATCCGGCCCGTGCGCGCGCACGAAACGGGCGTGCACCTGCCCGCACGCCGCGCGCAGATTGGTGAAGTAGCCGATCAGCTCGCCGCCGGCGTCGTCGGCGCGATAGCCAACCTCTGCACCGTGCCGCAGGATGCGCACGACGCCGTAGCAGCGCCCGTACTGGTCGCGCAGCTCCCAGCGGCCCGCGGAGGGTTCCTCCGCCGCCAGTATCGGATGCCACGCGACCACGACTCGAACATACGTTCGAATACGACGACACGCCAAACACCCGCGGACGAAGGGCACATTCCGGCCCACGCCCGACGCGCACGCTCGATGACCAGCAGGGCACGTTCCGGCCCGCCCCGGCTCGCGCCGGGTGACCAGCAGGGCACGTTCCGGCCCGCCCCGGCTCGCGCCGGGTGACCAGCAGGGCACGTTCCCGCCCGCACCCGGCTCGCGCCGGGTGACCAGCAGGGCACGGCCCGGCCCGCGCCCGACTCGCACGCGGGCCGACCTGAACGGCGCCGTCCTCCAGCGGCACTGACCCGGCTGCATGGCGGCGCGAGCGCTCATCACGATCGGCTGCCTGCGCGGCGACGCGAGACTGGTGCTGACGTGGCGCCCGTCGATCCGGCGAAACGCGCGCGGATCCGCTGAGCCCGCCTCTTCGCGCGCGACCCGCACGCTCGATGACCAGCACGGCCCGGTCCGACCCGCGCCCGACCCGCGCGCTCGATGACCAGCACGGCGTGCCGCCCTCCAATGGCACGGTCTCGGCTCCATAGCGGCGCGGACGCCCAGTACGATCGGCTGACCGCAACGCGGGACTGGCGCTGACGTAGCGCCCGCCGATCCGGCGAAACGCGCGGATCCGCTGAGCCCGCCTCTTTCTCGCCCTACTCGTCCGCGCCCGACTCTTCGCGGTCCGGCTCGCCGGGCCTGACCGCCGCCGTCTCGGCGACGTCGATGCGTCTCACGCCGTCACCCCGTTCGGTGACCTCGATGCGCGGGGCCGCGTCCGCCTCGTCGGCCTTCGGTGCGGTCGTGAGCTGCTCGCGACGCTCGTCGGGATCCACTGCTGCCATACGAAGCGACCCTACCCCTCGGCGGGCTCGAGCCTGCGCGGCCCCGAGCCGGCGTCGCCGAGCGCGTCGCCCGGATTGAGCAGCGCACAGGCTTTCATCGAGAGGCATCCGCAGCCGATGCATCCGGTCAGCTCGCGCTCGAGCTTCTCGAGCCCGCGACGACGGTCTTCGAGGCGCCGCTTCCACTGGCGCGACGCGCGTTGCCAGTCTTCATGGCTCGGAGTGCGATCGAGGGGCACGTGGGCGAATGCCTCCTGCACATCGCCGAGCGGTATGCCGAGACGCTTCGCGACCGTCACGAGCGAGACCCGCCGCAGCATGTGCCGCGGATACCGGCGCTGGTTGCCACCCGTGCGCACCGCGGCGATGAGCCCCAGCTCCTCGTAGAAGCGCAGCGCCGATGCGGCGACCCCCGTTCGCCGGCTCATCTCGCCGATCGAGAGCAGCTCGTCGGGCGCGAGCGCCCGCTCGAGCGCGGCCGACGCCTCGAGCCCGTCATCGGCCACGGGCACCTCCGCGACCACGGGCACTTCGGCGGCCGCGAACGCCTCGGCGATCCCACCACGACCGGATGCCTCGCGCGCGACGCGCGCCGCGTCGCGTTCCGAACGGGATCCGACCACGAGGCATCCTCTCGCTTTTGACTTCAAGGGTACTTGAGGTTTTACGGTGGAGTGCCGCGACGGCACGGTGCCGTGAACGCCCCGTGCCCCCGAGAGGAGCCACCCGACCGTGACCTATGTGATCGCACTGCCCTGCGTCGACGTGAAGGACCGCGCGTGCATCGACGAGTGCCCCGTCGACTGCATCTACGAGGGCGAGCGCTCGCTCTACATCCACCCGGACGAGTGCGTCGACTGCGGCGCCTGCGAACCGGTGTGCCCGGTCGAGGCGATCTACTACGAGGACGACGTTCCCGACGAGTGGGCCGACTACTACCGGGCGAACGTGGAGTTCTTCGACGACATCGGATCCCCCGGCGGCGCGGCGAAGACCGGCATGATCCCGAAGGACCACCCGCTGATCGCGGCGCTCCCGCCGCAAGAGGCGCACGCGTGACCGGCGCCGAGCGCGTCGAGAGCCGCGCCGAGCGCGATGCGAGCGGCATCGAGCGCGTCCCGAGCGTCGGCGAGGGCGTCGCACGCAGCGGTGAGCACGATGCGAGCGTCGGCGAGGGCATGCGACGCGCGTTCCGGATGCATCCCGCCGGCGTCGCCCTCATCACGGCCGCCACGGCGACCGGTCCGGTCGGCCTCACGGCCTCGAGTGTCGCGTCGGTCGCCGTCGACCCGCCGGCGCTGTCGTTCTCGGTCACACGCTCGACCGGGACCGCGGGAGCCCTGCTCGCCACGCCGACTTTTGCGGTGCATTTCCTCGGCGAGCAGCACGCGGATCTCGCGCACGCGTTCGCGCGCTCGGGCGAACCTCGGTTCACGCCCGAGCAGGACTGGTCGCGGCTCGCGACGGGCGAGCCCATGATTCCGGATGCCCCGGCGGTACTCCGCTGCCGGGCACTGCATCGACTCCCGGTCGGCAGCTCGACGCTCGTGATCGCCGAGGTGCTCGACGTCACGTTCGGTGCCGCGGCGCCACCCCTGCTCTATCGCGACCACCGTTTCCTGCGCCTCGGCGGCGACGCCGAGCGCTGAGCGCCGAGCGGCGCTCGCCATGCACACGCGCGTCCCGCGCGCCCGCCTCCGTTCGCTGGCGCCTTCCTTGCTCAGGAAGACCCACGCACGCCCGCGGCGTGCCGCCGGGCGACTCGCCGCGCGCGGACGCGAACTTCCTGAGCAGCGGTGGCGACGCCGTTCGTGACGGACGGCGAGCGAACGAGCGAACGAGCCAGCGAGCGCGACGGGTCCGGTGCCGAGCGGGTGCCGCTGCCGCGCTCACGCGATGGCGGCCTCGAGCAGCCGGTCGAGCGTCCGGTGCGCCGCGGCGCGGGCCGGGGCATCCGCCGGGTGCGCCGCGAGCCGGAGCGCCGCCTCGTTCATGGCGCCCGAGAGCTGGGCGGTGAGGGCGTCGAGCAGGTCCTCGGGGGCGCCCACGCTCGCGAGCGCCTCGCGGAGATGACGCGCGGAGTTCGCCGCGTCGAGCTCACGCCACTCGGTCCAGCCGATGACCGCGGGCGCGTCGACGAGCAGCACACGTGCGACCGGGGCCGCGGTGATCGCATCGAGGAATGCATGACTGCCGGCACGCAGCTCCTCGAAAGCGAGGGACATCGCGGCCAGGCCGCCCGAGGCATCCGCCCTCCCCGAGACATCCGCCCCGCCTGAGAGATCCGACCTCGCCGAGGCATCCGTCGCGCGATGCGCGCCCGCCGCGTCCGCGGCGGCGGCGACCGCGTCTGCGACCTCCGCCTGGAGCCCGGCCGCGACCGCGCGGAAGAGTCCGAGCTTGGTGCCGTAGTGGTGGTAGACCGCGCCGCGCGTCACGCCCGCGGCGGCGGCGACGTCCTCGAGCGAGACCTCGGCGTAGCCGGACGCCCCGAAGAGGTCGGTCGCAGTGGCCAGCACGATCCGGGCGGTCTCGGCGGCGGCAGCGGCGGTGGCGCGTGGCATGCGGGTTCCTTTACGTACAGCGTGTATGTATAGTCGACTCTGTTACATACTCAGTGTACGTAAAGGAGATCGAGATGCACCTCACCGGCTTCTACCCCGTCATCACGTCCGCCGACGTCGCGGCCGCCGCGGCGTTCTACCGCGAGACGCTGGGTTTCGAGACCACCTACGAGAGCGACTGGTACGTGAGTCTTCGGCTGGACCGATTCGAGCTCGCGATCCTCGATGCCGGACACGACACGATACCCGAGGGGTTCCGCAGATCGCCACAGGGCGTGCTCCTGAACGTCGAGGTCGACGACGTCGACGCGGTGCACGCGGCACTCACGGGCCGATTCGCCGATCGCCTGCGGCTCGCCCTGCGCGACGAGGACTTCGGACAACGGCACTTCATCCTCGAGGCGCCCGACGGCGTGCTGCTCGACGTCATCCAGCCGATCCCGCCGAGCGCCGAGTTCGCCGCCGCCTACGCGGACGGCGAAGCGCCGGCCTGACCCTCCCCCCGCGCCCGGCTCGCCGGCCGCGGTCGCTCCGCTCACCCCTCGAACGCCGCAGCGACGAGCCCGGGCAGCTCGGGCACGACCTCGGCCTCGAACCACGGATTGACCGCGTGCCAGCGCGCGTTCAGGCCCGAGGGATGCACGATCGGCACGGTCTCGGGGAGGTACTCGCGCCACGCGCGCACCGTCTCGGTGAGCGTGGCGTGCGCACGGTCGCCGAGATAGTGCCGCTGCGCGTAGCCGCCGACCAGGATCGTCAGGCGCGTCTCGGCGAGTCGCTCGAGGACGAGCGGATGCCACGTCGCCGCGAAGCCGCGCCGCGGCGGCGCATCGCCCGAGCCTGCACGCCCCGGGTAGTAGAAGTCCATCGGCAGGATCGCGAACCGTTCGGGATCGTGGAAGGTCTCGCGCGTGACGCCGAGCCAGCGGACGAGCCGGTCACCGCTCGGGTCGCTCCACGGGGTGTTCGCCTCCTGGGCGCGGCGCCCCGGAGCCTGGCCCACCAGCAGCACCCTCGCGCGCGGCGAGCCCGTGAACAGCGGCTGCCAGCCCTGCGCGGTCATCGCCGAGTTCGCAGGGTCGGCCCCGACCATCGCGCGCAGGTCGGCGAAGTGGTCCTTCGCCGGGTCGGCGGCGAGGTGCGCAGGCTCGGTCGGCATCGTCACGTCCTTCTGGTCGGTCCCGTGCTCGGTCCCGCCGCGGCACGAGGCGGGACCTCCACGGTACGCGGTTCGCCGCCTGTGGCGCTGCGCGCCGCTGTGCCACGAGCAAGCCGGCGAGCACGAGCGCGATGCCCGCGAGCTGCGCGGGCGCCAACGGCTCGGATGCCACGAGGGCACCGAGGAGCACGCCCGTCACGGGATTCAGCAGCCCGATGACGCCGACCGAGCCGGCCGTCAGGTTCGCGAGGCCGCCGAACCAGCAGACGAAGGCCAACGCCGTGGCGATGAGGCTCACGAACGCGAAGCCCGCGAGCTCCGTCGGACCGAGCGGCGGCGGTGCCCCCTCGACCGCGATCGCCACGACCGTGAGCAGCAGACCCCCTGCCACGAGCTGCCACGCCGTCATCGCGACGAGTGGCACGCCGGGCTCGGCCCAGCGCTTCGTGAGCACCGCGCCGAACGACGACAGCACGAGCGCCGACGCGGACGCGGCGACGCCTTCCGGCGGCAACGCGCCGCCCGCGAGGCCGACGATCGCGACGACGCCCGCGATGCCGAGCAGCGCACCCACGAGCATCGGTGCTGCGGGTCGCTCGGCGATCAGCACCCAGGCGCAGCCCGCGAGCACCAGCGGCGCGAGCGCCATGATCGACGAGGCGACCGAGGTCGGCAGCAGCTGGGCCGCGACGTACACCAGGAGGAAGAATGCTCCGACATTGAGCACGCCGAGCACGGTCGAACGCCACCACCAGCTCCCGCGCGGCAGCCGGCGGGCGAGCAGAAGCAGCACCAACCCGGCCGGGAGCGCCCGCAGCGCCGAGCCCCAGAACGGCGCATCCGCAGGCAGCACCTGCCGGGTGACGAAGTAGGTGGCGCCCCACGCCACGGGAGCGATCGCGATGAGCAGGACCCATCGCCACCGTGCCGCCGGCGCGGCCCGGGTCAACTGGGCCATCGTGATCTATCTTCCATGGAAGGCATTCTAGCTTCTGTGGAAGCTATATTGGGCACATGACCGCAGACGCCGACGACCCCGACGACCGCGTCGCCGCGATCCAGGCGCAATGGCGTCGCGAACGGCCCGACCTCGACGTGTCCCCGCTGGGCATCGTCGGGAGGCTCCACCGCCTCGCCGACCGGCTCCGCGACGAGCTCATCGCCGTGTACGGCGAGTACGGGCTCGGGGAGGGCGAGTTCGACGTGCTCGCCACGCTCCGGCGCGCGGGCGCACCGTTCGAGCTCGCGCCGTCCGAGCTCGCGCGGCACACGATGGTCACCACGGGCGCCATGACGAAACGCATCGACCGGCTCGAGGCATCCGGGCTCGTCACCCGGCATCACAGCCAGACCGACGGCCGCGCGCGGGCCGTGCGTCTCACCGACGAGGGCCGGCGGCGCATCGACGACGCGTTCACCGCGCATATCGGGAACGAGCACCGTCTCGTCGGGGACCTCTCCCCCGCCGACCGGCGGACGCTCGAGGACGTGCTCACGCGCTGGCTCGCGCGCTACGACGACTGAGCGACGTTCGCCGTCGCGCCTCCACGATCGACGACGCGGTCAGCGCTCGAGGAGCCGGTTCAGCCACTCGGGCCCGGCGACCGGGACGGACTCGGGCAGGCGGGCGCGGAGCCCGCGGTCCGCGGTGACCACGAGCACGGCCAGGTGATCGGCCACGCGGGCCCGCACGGTGTCGACGATCGCATCGTCGCCGCTGCCGGGTGCGCGCACGACGGTCAGGGTCTCGGGCACCTCGGCCCGGTTCGCCGCGCCCTCGAGCACGACCGTGATGGCGTCGATGGTGACCTCCGCAGGCGCCGCACCATCGGGAAGCCCGGCGCGGGTGCCGATCAGGTCGTGCGCGTTCGCGAGGAGGCGCGTCGTGGCTCCGGCCCGGTCGCGCCACCAGCCGTCCGGCCGCGAGCCGAGGACGTTCGCCACGTCGACGAGAAGTTCCATGACACCACCGTACGAGACCGAGTGCCGCGCCGGCGGCAGTCCTGAACGGTCGGGCAGCGCCGGTCAGTCGCGCCGGGCGCGCGCGAACGGCCGAGCCGCCTCGATGATGCGACGGACGCAGACCACGGCCGTGAGGTCGGCGGCGATGCCCGACACGCGCTCGCCGGGCCGCGCGTCGATCGCCTCCGTCGCCGCGTCCAGCGCGTCCGTGGCCAGCCGCAGCCGCTCCGCGGCATCGTCGGCGCCGGGCGGTGCGGCGACGAGCTCGGCGGTCCGCCGGATCGCGTTCGCGAGCGACGCGCGCGCGGCGGCGTCGAGCGACTCGGATTCGCGGCCCGGTTCGGCTCGGCCGTGGCCCCCGGCGCGCTCGCCGTCGTCGTCGCCCTCGTGGCCGGGTGCCGGCACGAGCGAGACGAGCACGTCGGCGAGGTCGCGGGTGAAGAACACGATGCGTTCGAGCGCGCGCAGCCGGTCGGCGTTCTCCTGCTGGTCCGCGCGTCGCCGGAGGCCGCGCGGGTTGCCACGGCGACTCGCCGCCGCCTCGCGCACCTCGGCGGCGACGGCCGCGACCGTCGTGGAGAGCTCGTCGGTCGCGCGCTCGACCGCCTCGGGGTCGACGGTGTCGTGCTCGACCGCGTCGGCGAGCTCGGCGAGCCGGTCGACGACGGCGTCGCGCAGCGCCGACAGCCGCTCGCTCGCACGCTGCAGGTACAGCGGCGGGAAGACCAGCAGGTTCACCACGACCCCGACGAACACCCCGAACGCCATCGTCACGAGGTACGACGTCGAGAACTCGTCGGCGTTCCGACCTCCGATGAGGAGCACGAAGAGCCCCGCGACGGCGACGAGCTCTCGACCCGATCCGAGCGCGCTGAGCCCGCCGAGCCAGACGCCCACCGCGATGACCGCGGCGACGGCGGTGATGCCGGGTGCGCCGGCCATGACGATCGCGAGGCCGCCGAGGCCGAGCGCGATGCCGATCGCGAGGCCGGCGATGACCTGCAGCCCGGAACGCGCGGAGTCGACGAGGGTCGGATACATGCTGAGCAGCACGCCGAGCGGCGCATAGTACGAGTACTCGGAGTCCGCGAACGGCACGAACGGCGCGAGGTACCACGCGATCGCGGCCGCGGCGGCCGTCTTCAGCGCGAGGACGATCCGCGGCGGGTTCGTCACGTCGGCGCGCCACGCTCGCGCTCGCAGGGCCGCCTTGCGCCGCACCTCAGCCGTCGTCTTGCTCACCCGCGTACCTCCCTCAGCCGGCCGACCGACGTTACCTCGCTCAGCTGGGCGGATCCGCAGTGGCGCTCGGGCTCACGTGTGGAGACGCGTCTTGCGGTGCCGCGTCAGGCGGCGCGCAGCACCTTCGCCATCGGCTTGCCCTTGGCGAGCTCGTCGACGAGCTTGTCGAGGTACCGGATCTTCTGCATGAGCGGATCCTCGATGTCTTGCACGCGCACACCGCACACGACGCCCGTGATCGAGGACGCATTCGGGTTGAGCCGGGCGGCGTCGAAGAACGCCTCGAACGTCGTGCCCGCGTCGAGGTGGTGCCGCAGCTCGGACTCGTCGAAGCCGGTCAGCCACCGGATCACCTCGTCGAGCTCCTCGCGCGTGCGTCCCTTGCGTTCGACCTTGGTCACGTAGTGGACATAGACCGATGCGACGCTCGTCGTGAAGATCCGGTGCACCCTCGAATCGTAGCGCCGGGCGGGCTCCTCAGCGGTCCGTCCGCCCGGGCAGCACGACCTCGCGCAGCGGTTCGCCGCTGTCGATGAGCAGACGTCCGGTGGGCGTGAGCGCGACGGCTCTCGCCGCCGCTCCGGGCGCCCCGCCGATCTCCAGCACCCGCATGCCCGGTCGCAGCGGAAGGGCCTCGACGATCGCGGCCAGCCTCGCAGAGAGCGCGGCAATCACGAGGCATCCCGGCCTGCTGTGCGCCGACCGGGCGTGCGCCGGCCGGACGCCGACCGGCCGGCGCGAGCGACGCGGTCGGCGAGGTGGTCGACGGGGTCTTGCATGGGAACGCGGGTCGTCGTCATCGGCTTCCTCCCGGGTCACGCACCAACCTAGCGAATCGCCGCGTCCTCGATGCTCAGCCGGCGGACACGGGGGCGAGCGTGTACCGCGCCCGCAGCGTGGGCAGGCTTGCAACGAATACCGTGACAGATGGCGCCCGGGTTGCGATACTCGCCCGCAGGGAAGGTCACGCGCCGTGCCGTGCGGCGCCGCGCCGATCGCCCTGCAGCGACTCGAGAGGAACGACGACGATGTCCGAGCTCATGATCGACTTCATCACCTCCCTCGACGGCTACGCTGCCGCCGACGGATGGCCGGGTCTGTGGGGGCTGGAAGGACCCGAATACCTCGCCTTCCTCGAGGACCCGGCGGAACAGGACCATACGACGCTCATGGGCGCGACGACCTACCGGCTCATGTCGGCCATGGCGCAGGCCGGCGGCGACCCCACCGTCCCCGAGGCGAGCGGCGATGAGGCCGGCTTCGACGCGCTGGCGCGGATGCCGAAGGTCGTCTTCTCGGCGACCCTCGAGGAGCCGCTCGCCTGGCCGAACACGCGGCTCGTGCGCGACGACGCGGTCGAGACGGTGCGCCGGATGAAGGCGGACGGCATCCGGATGCGCACGCTCGGAAGCCTCAGTCTCGCCCGGACGCTGCTCACCGCCGGCCTGGTGGACCGGTTCCGGGTCGGGGTCTTCCCGGTGATCAACGGCCGCACCGGCCGCGAGCGCATCTACGACGCCTATCCGGACGTCGCACTCGACCTCGTCGAGAGCCGCGTCTTCGACGGCCGTATCCTGCTGCTCGAGTACGTCCCGACCGTGCTCGAACGCGCGCCCCTCGAGTCGGTCTGACCGAGGTCGTGCGCCCCGGCGTGCGAGCTCGGAACGCGGGGATCAGCTCGCCGTCGAGGCGCGGACGACGATCGACGGCTCGAACCTCAGGCGCTGACTCTCGCCGGGTTCGTCCAGGATGAGCTGCGCTGCGGTCGCCCCCATGCGTACCGTGGGCTGGGTGATCACCGAGAGCGACGGGGACAGGTACTCGGCCCACGCGAAATCGTCCAGGCCGAGGATCGCCACCTCGCCTGGCACGTCCACTCCGGTGGCGACCAGCGCCTCGTAGGCCCGGAACGTCGCGATCCCGGTCGTGGCGAACACCGCGTTCACCGCGCCGTCCGCGAAGCCCGCGCGAATGCGGTCGCGAAGCTCCACACTCGGACGGTCGAGCGACGACAGCTTGAAGATGTGTTCGGGGCCGATCTCCACGCCGGACGCGCCGGCCGCGGCGACGAGGCCCTCGGTCCGATCGCGGACGGTCCCGAGGTCGCGGGCCTGTTGCACGATCAGCACCCGGGTCCGGTCGACGGAGGCGAGGTGCTCCCAGGCGAGCCGGCCAGCCGCGCGATCATCCAGGCGGACGCTGTGCATGCGCGGGTGGTCGATCGTCGGGTTCCGGGTCATGAAGACGCACTCGGTGCCGGCCAGCGCCATCGCATGGAGGATGTCCTCGTTCTCGTTCGCGACGGTCGTCACCACTCCGCGGACGCGGTGGGAGTCCATCAGCGAGAGCAACCGGCGCTCGATCGTCGCATCCCGGTTTCCTGCGGCGAGGTAGGGCAGCGCGCCGGCCTCGTTCGCGACCCTCGACACGCCGTCGATGAGGTCGATGTAGTACGGGTTCCGCATGTCCGCCAGGAGCACACCGATGGTGTTCGAGCGCCCCGCGAAGACCGCCCGCGTGAGCTCGCTCGGCCGGTAGTTGAGCTCGTTCACGGCCGCGGTGACGCGTGAGCGCGTGCTCTCGCTCACCGCCGACCCGCCGGACAGCACCCGCGACACCGTGGCGGTCGACACGCCGGCGAGTTTGGCCACACCGGCGATGGTGGCGCGTCGCGACGGCGTCGACGTCATGTTCGTCCCCTTGATCTCGACCTCGCAAGGCCGGGCGGGCCTCAGTGTCCGTTCTACCTCACGCGAGCGGCTCCGGCCGGTCCGCTCGCGTGTCGGCTCCCCGTCGGGCCCCTGTATCTGAGCAGGGCCCTTGCGGAATGTAACTAGTTACATCATACTCGTCGTCAGCGTTACGACCGAATGCACGTGATCGCCTGACCGATCTCGGCCCGACAGTGAGGACCCCGTGTGGACCCGGTGCACCCCCCGATGACCGACCGCGAAGCATCCGTTGCGCGGCCCCTGCTCGCGGTCCGCGACCTGACCGTCAGCTTCGGCCACGGCCACGCACGGTCCGAGGTCGTCAGGGGCGTGTCCTTCGATGTGCCCGCCGGGAGCACCGTCGGCGTGGTCGGCGAGAGCGGTTCCGGGAAGTCGGTCACCTCCCTCGCCCTCACCCGGCTCTTCCCGAAATCCTCCGAGGTCACCGTCGGCGGGCAGATCTCGTTCCAGGGTCAGAACCTCGCCACCCTTCCCGCTCAGCAGCTGCGGAAGATCCGGGGTGCCGGGATCTCCTACGTGTTCCAGGACCCGCTGAGCTCGCTGAACCCCGTGCGCCGCTGCGGCGAGCAGGTCGCCGAGGCCATCCGCATCCACGAGCCCCATGTGGACGGCCGGAAGGTCGCCGAACGCGTGGCCCTGCTGTTCGAGCGGCTCGGCCTTCCGCGCGCTCGCGAGGTGGCGCGGCAGTATCCGCACGAGCTGTCGGGCGGCATGCGACAGCGCGTGATGATCGCCATGGCGCTCGCCTGCCGTCCCGCGCTGCTCGTCGCCGACGAACCGACCACGGCCTTGGACGTCGTCGTGCAGAAGCAGATCGTGACGCTGCTGCGCGAGGTCGTCGAGGAGTTCGGCACCTCCATCCTGTTCATCAGCCACGACCTCGCGCTCGTGTCGAGCATCGCCGACCACGTCGTCGTCATGCACGACGGCGAGATCGTCGAACAGGGACCGACCGCCGAGGTGTCGATGCGACCTCGCGAGGCCTACACGCGAAAGCTGTGGCGCGCGACGCCGACGCTCGACGGCCCGGTCCGTCCGTCGCTCGAGACCCGCGCGCACGGGAATCGATCCTTGGGCAATCTGCTCGAGGTCGAGTCGGTGAGCCACTCGTTCAGCTCGTCCCGCCGAGGGCACACCGGCCCACTCGCGCTGGACGACGTGAGCATCACCGCACGGGCCGGCGAGACGGTCTGTGTGGTGGGTGAGTCCGGCAGCGGCAAGTCGACGCTCGCGCGAACGGTCGTGGGCCTCATCTCGCCGGACCACGGGCAGATCGTCTTCAACGGGCAGCAGCTGCTCGGCGGCTCGCGGAAGGCCTGGCGCGGGGTGCGCCAGGACATCCAGATGGTCTTCCAAGACCCCTACGCGTCGCTGAACCCGCGAATGCGCGTCGCCGATCTCGTGGCCGAGGGCCTGCTCATCGGCAAGCGGATCAGATCGAAGTCCGAGGCCCGGAACCGTTCCATCGAGCTGCTGGAGATGGTCGGACTGCAGGCCCGGCACGCCGACCGGTATCCGCACCAGTTCTCCGGTGGCCAGCGGCAGCGCATCGCCATCGCGCGGGCGCTCGCCCTGCGGCCGAAGCTGCTCGTCTGCGACGAGCCGGTCACCTCGCTGGATGTCTCGGTGCGCGCGCAGATCGTGAAGCTGCTGATCGACCTCCAGGACCAGGAGGGGCTCACCTATCTCTTCATCACGCACGACATCGCGCTGGCACGTCAGATCGGCGACCGCGCCGTCGTGATGCACCGCGGGAAGGTCGTCGAGTCAGGCGCCACGGCGACGGTCATCGACCATCCGACCGACGACTACACCCGCGCCCTGCGGGCCGCGGTTCCCGACCTCCCCACACCCGGACCGGAGCACCCGGCCGACGCGCTGGCGCGGTGACGACCACAAGCCCGCCCGCGCCGTGCACCCACCCATTCCGAACAGCAACGAACAGCAAGAGGAGCACCGAGTTGAAGACACCAACCAGATGGCTCGCCGCCGCGAGCATCGCCGCACTCGCCCTCGGCACCGCAGCGTGCTCGGGCGGCCAGCCCGATGCCGGCACCTCCGACGCGACCTCGTGCGGGTCGGGAGCGCCGATCACGGTCAACCTGGCCTGGCCCACGCAGCCGACGACACTCGACCCCAACTACGAGACGCTCGTGATGTTCGCCCAGATCAGCCGGAACATGTTCGACGGGTTGTTCAAGCTCGACGACGGCATGCAGGTCCAGCCGAACCTCGCCGAAGGGTACGAGCAGGTCGACGACCTCACGTACGACATCACCCTGCGGGACGACGTGACGTTCCACGACGGATCGCCGTTCACCGCGGCCGACGTGATCGCCACGTTCGACCGCATCTCCAACGATGAGGACCTCGCGTCGAAGCAACGAAGCTACGTCGCCAACGTCGCATCGGTCGAGGAGCTCGACGAGCACGCCGTGCGCTTCACCCTGACCCAGCCCGACGCGTCGTTCATCAAGGTGCTCGCGACCCTCATCTACATCACCCCGGGCGCCGTCATCGCCGAGGGCGGCGCGACCGAGTTCGGCCGGAACCCCGTCGGCACCGGGCCGTTCAAGCTCGAGTCCTGGAACGAGGGCGACAGTGTCGTCCTCGCCGCCAACTGCGACTACTACGGGGATGAGCCCATCCCGAGCGGGGTCGAGTTCCGGTTCATCTCGGAACCAGCCACGCAGATCAGCTCGTTGCAGAGTGGCGAGATCGACATCGCCACGGCCGTGACCTCCGATCTCGCCGCGTCGCTCGAGTCGAGCGCCGACGTGGAAGTGCGCTCGATCGAGGGGAATCAGACGAACTGGATCTCGATGAACACGAAGGAGGGCCCGTTCGCCGACGAGCGGGTCCGGCAGGCGATGAACTACGCGGTCGACAAGGACGCGATCACCGACCAGCTCCTCGGCGGCTACGGTACCGCGGCCGGGCAACTCTATGCGTCGAGCGTCTTCGGATTCAGCCCCGGCGTCGAGGCGTACCCGTACGACCCCGATCGGGCCGCGGAGCTGCTCGCGGAGGCCGGGTACGGCCCGGGCGAGGTGCAGGTCGAGTTCGTCAACTTCCGGGAAGAGCTGAACCCCGTCTGGCAGGCGGTCGCGGCGAACCTCGGTGACGCCGGCTTCGATGTGTCGACGACCTTCGACCCGAATTACTTCGCCGATGTGTGGCAGGCCGGAAATCAGGCGCCGCACCAGATCGCGATCCGCGCGAACAACAACCTGACCATGGACGCGGACTTCGCCCTCGGCCTCGAGCTCGACGGCGAACGGCGTGGTCTCTACTTCAGCACGCCCGAGACCGACGCGGCGATCGCGGCCGCGCGCGGGGAATCCGATCCGACGGAGCGGCAGGCCCTGTACGACGCCCTCAACGCGGAACTCAACGAGACCGCGCCGGTGCTGTTCCTGTACAGCACCGACCTGATCTACGGGGCGAGCGACCGCATCGACTGGCAGCCGCGCGCGGACGGCGCCATCTACCTCGCCGACGTCACGAAGACGCCGTAACCCTCGTCCCGTGGCCGCGGTGACCTCGCCCGCGGCCACGGGACCACGACCGAACGAAAGGACGATGGTGGCACGTCGCCTGCTCAACCGACTCCTGTACAGCATCCTCGTGATCCTCGGCATCTCAGCCATCACCTTCCTGCTGGTGTATCTCGCGGGCGACCCGGCCGTCCTCATCGCCGGTGAGGACGCGAGCCCCGCCGAGGTCGAGGCGGTGCGCGAGGCCAACGGGTACAACCGGCCGATCTTCGTGCAGTACTTCGACTGGCTCTGGCACGCCGTCCAGGGCGACCTGGGCACGTCGTACCGCAGCGGTCGTCCCGCGCTCGAGCTGATCCTCGGCGCACTCCCCCGGACTCTGCTGCTGATCGCCACCGCGCTGATCCTGGCCTCGGTCATCGGCATCGTGATCGGCGTCGCGGCGGCCGTGTTCCGTGGCAGCGAGTTCGACCGGTTCGTCATCGCGGGCTCGGTGTTCGTCCAGTCGTTGCCGACGTTCTGGCTCGGCATCGTGCTGATCCTCGTCTTCAGCGCGACCCTGCGCCTCCTGCCGACCTCCGGGTTCCGGGGACCCGAGTACCTGATCCTGCCTGCCGTCGCCCTCGCCGTGTTCCAGGTCGGGACGTTCTCGAGGATCGTCCGGTCGTCCATGATCGAGGTCCTCGACTCCGACTTCGTGCGCACCGCGCGCGCCAAGGGCGCGTCGTCGCGGTCGGTCGTCTTCGGTCACGCGCTGCGCAACGCCGCGCTCCCGATCATCACGGTCATCGGGCTCGAGCTCGGCGGGCTCTTCGGGGGTGCGATTGTCACCGAGACCGTCTTCGGATGGCCCGGGATCAGCGCTCTCGCACTCTCCGCGATCCAGTCCCGTGACCTGGCGGTCGTGCAGGCGTTCGTGCTCGTCGTCGGCGTGCTGGTCGTGATCACCAACCTCGTGATCGACGTCGTCTACGCCCGACTCGATCCCCGAACCCGAGTGGGAGCACACTGATGTCGAACCTGCCGATGCTCGAATCCCCCGCCGAGCCGCCCACCGCCGCGCTTCCCGTCGGGAAGCGGCGCATCAGCTGGCGGCTCATCGTCCCAGCCGTGCTGCTCGCCCTCATCGTGACCGCGGCCGTCTTCGCTCCCCTGATCGCTCCCTACGCGCCGAACGCGCAGAACCTGTCGGCTCGACTGCTGCCGCCGTTCTGGCAGTCGGGCGGCACGGTCGCGCACCTCCTCGGAACGGACGACCTCGGGCGAGACATCCTGACCCGCATTCTCTACGGGGCGCAGGTGTCGCTGAGCGTCGGCGCCATCGCCGTGGTCTGCCGGCTGGTCGTCGGTGTGCTGATCGGACTCGTGGCGGGTTACTACGCGGGGCCGATCCGGACGTTCTTCATGCGGCTCGGCGACGTGCAGCTCGCACTGCCGTCGCTCGTGCTCGCGATCGGCATCATCGCCGCACTCGGCCCGAGCCTCGCGAACGTGATCCTCGTGCTCGCCATCGCCGGCTGGGTGCTCTACGCGCGCCTGGTCGTCAGCGAGGTCATGGTGGTCCGGCAGCAGGAGTACGTGGCGAGCGCGCGACTGCTCGGCGCCTCCCACCTCCGCATCATGCTGCGCCACGTGCTGCCGAACATCATGCCGACGGTCATCGTGTTCGCGAGCCTCGACTTCGGCATGATGATGCTCACCGAAGGCTCCCTGTCGTTCCTCGGCCTCGGCGTCCAGCCGCCGCAACCGTCGTGGGGCGGGATGGCGGCCGAAGGACGCGCGCTCATCGGCACCGCGTGGTGGATCGCGACGCTGCCCGGCGCGGCACTGGTCATCACGGTCGCCCTCGTCAACATCCTGGGCGAGCAGCTGCGCGACCGGCTCGACCCGCGCCTCGACACCACCCGAACGCACTGAGTCCGCATCGTGCGCACCCGAACCCTCGACCGAGGAGACATCATCAGCACTCCCAGCCCCGCGCTCGACGCCGTCCTGGGGTCCGTCACGCGCTATCGGGACGGCGCGTGGGCCGACGAGGAACGCCGCCGCACGGTGCTCTGCCTGCTCGACAGTCTCGCCTGCTTCTCGGTGGGTCAGCAGCTGCGGCACTTCCAGCCCCACGCCGCCGTCGCCCGCGCCGTGTTCGGGTCGACGGACGCGGGGCCGTCAGCCCTGCGCACCGCATACCTGTACGGGCAGGCCGCGAACGCGCTCGACTTCGACGACACGCTCATCGGTCATCCCGGCGCGCCGATCGTCGGCGCGGTCCTCGCCGTCGCCGCGCGCGACCGCCTCACGACCGACGACATCCTGCGCGGCATCGCCGCCGGATATCAGGCACACTGGCTGCTCGCCGCGGCGGGCCGGCCCACGCCCGAGCGTGCCGCGCAGGTTCGATCGGTCGGGGTCTGGGACACGGTCGCGGCGAGCCTGGCCATCGGCGTCGCGCTCGGCATGGATGACCGTGAGCTCACGAGGGTCGTCGGCGTCGCCGGGGCGCACTCGCTCCTCCCGTACACCGGCAAGTGGTACGAGCGCCCGGTACCCGGCGTGAAGAACAACCTCGGGTGGGCGGCGGCGGGAGCCGTGCTGGCCACCGAGCTCGCCGTCGCGGGACAGACCGGCATCACGCGGCCGCTCGAGGGTGACACCGGCATGTGGGGCATGGCCGGATCGGACCGCTGGCGCCTCGACCCCGCGTTCTTCGCCACGCCGGCCGTCATGCGCGTCGGCTTCAAACGGTATCCCGCGTGCTGGCATCTCCAGCAGTTCCTCACGACGATGTCACGGGTGCTCCGGGCGCTGCCGCACGACGCGACCATCGAATCGGTCGTCGTCCGCGGCCCGCGCGAGGTCGAGAAGTTCTGCGATGCCGGCGTCGCGATCTCGGCCGACGTCGCGTTCAGTCTGCCCGCGTGTCTCAGCCTGCTCATCTCCGGCGTGGAGCCGGGCCCCGCCTGGGATGCGTTCGACGAACGCTCGCCCGAGCTCGTTCACCGCGGCAAGGTCCGCTACGAGCGCTCGGCCGTCGCCGGGCTCGAAGTGCGCGCCGGCGGGCGCACGCTCGATGCTCCCGTCGAGACGAGCGACCCGCTGAATCCCGCCAAGTGGGGCCTCAGCGAATCGGAGGTGGTCGGCAAACACCACCGCTTCGCCCAGCCGTATCTGCCCGCCGAGGCGCTGCTCGCGGGTGACGCCGCAGCGCCGTCCTTCAGTTAGGAGATCACTTGCTCGTCCTGAACAATGCCGAGATCGTCACCGGCGACGGCCGCAGAAAGCCGTTCCGCGGGTCCATCGCGATCGAGAACGGACTCATCGCCGCGGTCTCCCCCCACGACCTCAGGGGTGGGACCGCAGACACCGTCATCGACCTCGACGGCCGCCTCGCCGTTCCCGGGGCGATCGACCCGCACGCGCACGCCACCGCACCGGGCCCGCGCTTCGCGAGCGGCACGCCCGGCGTCTCGCTCGTCGAGTCGCTCGGGAACCTGCGGCGGCACCTCGTGCAGGGGCACACCACGGTCGTCGACCTCGACGGCTTCAAGTCGCCGGCCGACCATGCCTCGGCCCGCGGGATGCAGCCCGTCAAGGTGGAGATGGCCACGGTGCACTTCGATCCGATGTTCGCCGCTGCGGACGCGTGCGACGGGTCCGGTCTCAGCGACCTCCACCGCGAACTGACCGCGCAGGACATGAACGATCACGGCGCGGTCGTGCTCGGCGAGGTCGGAGCCGGGATGACCCTCGGCGGCGGCGGGCAGGACTACATCTACATCCCTGCGGCGATCGAAGCGGCCACCGGCATCCCGATCGTCCAGGCGCAGGCCCAGCAGCTGAAGTACGCCGCGCTCGGGCGGCACATCCGCAGCGGCGCGCCCGACCGTGCCCGGCTGCAGCAGCTCATCGCCGAGTACGGTCTCGGGCGGCTCGACGTCGACGACCTGGTCGCGATCATCGAGCAGTCGGTGCTGCCCTCGATCGAGCTCGCGCTGGACGGCCTCCTGCGGTCGGCCTTGCTCGCCGTCGAACTGCAGCTGCCGACGCTCGTGCACAACTCCGCGCCATCGGACGACGTGGCTCGTCACGCCGCGGAGATCGCGGGCGAGCTCTTCATCGGCGGCCACACCAATCACCCCACCTTCAGCACCGAGGAAGCGCTCGCGAACGCGAGATGGATCCGCGACCACGGCGGGCACGTCGAGGTCGACACGTTCGACCTGTGGACCGGCGGCACCGGGACCAGCCGGAGCGGCATGCACGAGTGCCTCATCGCCCTGGCACAGGCAGAACTGATCGACCTCATCGCCACCGACTACGCGGCCGGGCACTGGGACGGCATGTGGGAGATGGTTGCGGCGTTCGTGCAGGCGGGGCTCGCGCCCATCGAACGCGCCGTCGCGATGGCGACGGGCAACGTCGCACGCGCGATCCCGAGGATCGGCGCGAGCCGCGGCGTCCTCAAGCCCGGACTCGCCGCCGACATCGTGGTGACCTCGAGCCGCACCCTCGCCGACGTGGAGCTCGTGTTCGTCGACGGCGAGCTGGTGTACTCGGCCGCGCGCCGTCCCATCTCGATCCCCGTCGCATGACGTCGTCGGAACACCGACGCGTGAAGACGTCCGTCTCGAACGGACAGAAGAAGGAGACATCCATGAAGGCCATCGTCATCGGCGCCGGCGTGCTCGGTGCGTCAACCGCCTACCAGCTCGCCAAGCGGGGGGTCGACGTCACCATCCTCGAACGCGGCGTGCCGGGTGACGCGGCCAGTGCCGCGAGCTTCGCCTGGCTGAACTCCAACAACAAGGAGCTCCGCCCGTACCACGACCTCAATGTGATGTCGATCGCCGAGTGGAGCGCCGTCGCCCGTGAACTGGGCGATGCGCGCTGGCTGCACCAGGACGGCAACGTGCACGTCGCCGCGACGGCGGAGGATGCGGAGAAGCTCGACGCGAAGGCCGAACGGCTGCACTCCTACGGGTATGCGGCGATCCCGATGGCGCCCGCCGAGCTCACGCGGCTCGACTCCGCGATCCGGGTGCGTGACGAGTACGAGCTCGCCGTGTTCTTCCCGCTCGAGGGGCACATCAGCGTCCCCCTGCTCATCCACGACCTCCTGGGCGCGGCGAAGCGCCTCGGCGCCACGGTCGCCGGCGGAACGGAGGTCGTGGACCTCATCACCGACGGCAGCAAGGTCAGGGGGGTCGTCCTCGGCAACGGCGATCGCCTGGAGAGCGACGTCGTCGTCCTCGCCGCCGGTGCCGGCATCGGCGCGCTCATGGCCTCGCAGGGCGTCGATGTGCGCACCGAGGGCAGTCCGGGCGTCACCGTGACGACCTCGCCGGGCACGTCCAACCTCACGACGATGCTGCACCTCCCGGGCCTCAGCATCCGGCCCGACCACGGCGGTCGGCTCGTCATCCGCAACGCACGGGCCGACCAGCAGATCGATCCGGACGGCTGGACCCTGCCCGACGCCGCGGTCGCCGAGCTGATCGACCAGACCGCCGCTGGCCTCACCGACGTGGATCCGACCGCCGTTCGCGGAGAGCGCGTGCAGATCGCGGCACGACCGTACCCGTTCGACGGGCTCCCGGTCGTCGGCCACTGGGACGGCCTCCCGGGCCTCTACGTGATGACCATGCACAGCGGCGTCACGATGGGGGCGATCATGAGCCGCCTCGCCGCCGAAGAGCTCACGACCGACACGCCGACGCCACTCCTCGACGGGTTCCGGCCCGCGCGCGTGATCGCAGCGGCCGAGCAGGATGTCGCCTACTTCGATCCCTACGCGATCGAGGGCGAGAAGGATGTCTCGCGCACGTGAGTCCCGGTGGCGGATGCCTCGCCCCCTCCTTGTTCGATCCGCGTCGGCCTGGAGGTCTCCCGATACCATCCGCTGATGGGGTTCTCGCCGATCGGACTGGTCGTGAGCCTCGCCGTGCTGACGCCGAACCTCCTGCTGCTGCGCTATCCCCCGCGCGACGGCCTTCCCGATGTGGTGGTGCCGTGGCCGTTCGGCTGGCTCGAGCGGGCCGGCCAGGCGCTCTGCCTGGTCGTGCCCGCGGTCACCTCGCCGGGTGGGGTCGAGTGGGCCTGGTCGCTTCCCACGATCGGATGCCTCGCCGCATACCTCGCACTCTGGGTTCGCTACCTCGTGCGGGGCCGTCACGCGCACCTGCTCTTTCGCGGTCCGTGGGGCCTGCCGATCCCGATGGCGATCCTGCCGGTGCTCGTCTTCCTCGGCCTGTCGGCCTGGCTGACGAACCCATGGATCGCCGCCTCAGCGGTCGTGCTCGCAGCCGGCCATCTGCCGACCTCGTGGCTCACGCGGGGCGCGCTCTCAGCCTGACGCGGTGCCACCGCACGCGAGCGGTCATGGCCGTGCGCCGGCACAGTTACGAATGAGCTGCGCCGCCTGCCCGCGGCATGAGCGGCGACGACGTCGCCGGCGGTAGCCTGGCCGCATGGCTCAGCCGGCCTCGCGCGCACGGGCGTGGATCGGGACGATCGTGTTCCTGTTCCTCGCGCCAGGCGTCGTGGCCGGCGTCGTTCCCTGGCTCATCTCGGGGTGGCGGTGGTTCGACTGGGGCGGGGCGGCGTGGCTGGTCGTGCCGGTCGCCTGGATCGCGATCGCGGTCGGCGTGGCGTTCCTGCTGTACGCGTTCGCGCTCTTCGCCCTGCACCGCGGCACGCCCGCGCCGATCGCGCCGACCCAGTCGCTCGTCGTCGTGGGCGTGTACCGGTTCGTGCGCAACCCGATGTTTCTCGCGGTGCTCCTCATCATCCTCGGCCAGGCGCTGCTGTTCGGGAGCTGGTGGCTCGTGTTCTACGCGGGCGTCGCGCTCGCCGCGGTCGTCGGGTTCGTCAAGGGGTACGAGGAGCCGACCCTCGCCGAGACCTACGGCGAGCAGTACCTTGACTACCGGCGGAACGTACCCGGCTGGTGGCCACGGCTCACGCCGTGGCGACCCTGACAGGAGCGGGACAGGAAGTCCTGGATTGCCGTCAATGCTCAGCAAGAGCAGCCTCGATGTCCGAGATATTCTGCACGAGACGAAGACTGTCCGGAATCCGCCGGAACCCGAGCGTCTCGGAGAACCGCGCGGCAGGTTCGGTGAGCGCGTCACTAGTCGCCGGGCTCGACCTCGAGAGTGAAGCCCTCGAGGCCTCGCTCCACCTCCAGCTCGAATGTGCGTGCGCTGATGTCCGTCGTGCAAAGATCCCTCGCCCACCTCGTGATCTGGATCTTCACCCGTGCGAGCTCCGGCGCAATCGCCGTAACGCTCGGCACACTCGGACAGCTGCTCGATCCGAAAGTGGTGATTGTCAGCACGTTGCCGGATGCCCAGGCCCTCACCCCGTGTCCTAGCTCGCTCGCCGCTGAATCCGGCTCGCTGACGGTCAGCGGAGACCCGACATCCTCGGATGGAAAGCCGGGATGTCCTGGGAGCGCTTCGGCCGATCGATCAACGGAAGCACCGCCCGCACATGAGGAAGTCAGCATCACGACCGCGGCGGCCACCATCGCCCATCGAACGCGACCGTGGAGTGGCATGAATCGAGCCTACAGCGTGTCGCCTAAAATATCGCTCGCGCCCTGAAGCCCGATTCAGGCTTCTACCAGTCGTTCGCGTGACGCGTCCCAGGTCGGGGGCTGGGCCGGGGTGGACTGAGGTCGATACGGTCGAGATCACGACACGAGGGAGATGCACCATGGACCTGTTCGACATCGACGACACCCAGCGCATGAGCCGCGAGGAGGCAGCCGCCAAGCTCCGAACCCTCGCCGACGTGCTGGCGAAGAACAACGCGGTCGAGTTCCAGCGCGACGGACGCCAGATCACGGTCCGCATCCCCGACCAGGTCCACCTCAAGGTCGAGGTGGAACTCGGCGCCGAGGGCGAGAACGAGCTCGAGGTCGAACTCACCTGGTGACCGCGGGCGTCGCTGCACCTCAGAAGTCCAGAAACCCGGTGGGTTTCCTGAAAAGCCACGAAAGCCCCTCCCGAAGGAGGGGCTTTCTGTCGCGCATGTCCCGAGACATCTGTAGTCGATGTCCCGACACATCACACGGTCGGGCTGACAGGATTTGAACCTGCGACCCCTTGACCCCCAGGCGTCCAGATGGCGACTTCGGACTCGCGACCCGCATGATTGCGGGCCTCTCCTCATGCAGATCATGTCATGGGATGCATGATCTGCATGGTCTTGGTCCCCTTCTGGTCCCCCGCTGGGAGTCGATTGGCGCGGCGGATGCAACATGCAGAGCTGCCTTCCGCGTCATGCTAATCAAGAAACTCTGAGGGTCATCCTGAGCTCGCGTTGCCGAGTGTATGGATGAACTTGCCGACCGCATCAGGGGCTGGCAGGTCGATTCGGAGTCGGATGCTTCCAGCTTTCGGTCCGGTGCCGTTGACGATTGCCGCTCCGCCGAGTTGGTCGAGAAGCGGGCCCATGGCGTCTGCTGCATCGGCGGGCAGATGTCCGACGCCGCGTCCGTTGGAGGTGACGGCGACCCCGGCGGGGGATCGTCGCGTGCGGGGCTGGGTGCGGAGGATGTAGGTGCGGGGCGCTTGACTGTCGCGTTCGCGATCGTTCACGAGGTAGTGGGTTCGTTCCAGCACGACAGGCCGTGTCGGAAGTTGCCGGAGATCGGGTAGTTCGTGGTGGCGGCTGATGCGACCGGTTGTGATGTGCAGAAGTTGTTCCCACCATGCGGGCATGAGCGCCCCTTCTCCTCGGATCGGTATGCCATCACCGAGGCGGAGCACTCTCTCACTATGTCAGCCCGTGCTGTGAATCCTCCGGCCAGCCGCAGGCCCGAACAGATCGCGCAGAGGCAATATCGTTGATCACCGGTTTTCTCGGGCGATTGAGCGTAGCGTGAGGAGCATGTGGACAGTTCTTCTCATCTTGCTTGTGGCATGGGTGGTGCTGTCGATCGTGGGATTCGTGTTCGAGGGCCTGCTCTGGTTGGCTATCATCGGAATCGTGCTCTTCGTCGGCACCCTGATCTTCGGGATACTCCGGCAGCGCGCCAAGCGCGCCAAGGCGTAGTCGCCCGCGCGGGACGCACGGAGCGCGGTCCACCTTCCTTGCCGTTGCGCCTGGGTTTCTACGGGCGTGACGGCCGCTGCCGGGCCGTGGTGCTCTTCTCCACCACGATCGTTTGGACCGGCACGCGTATGTGCAAGGCGCCTGGGCGGACGCTGACGCGGACACGGGTGATGTGGCCGAAGCTGTCGCCGTCGAGTTCGATGAGGTGAGGGGCGTCGAACCGGGCTTCGAACCGGGTTCCTTGAACGTAGGCGAGTGCGTGGAGGTCGGGCGTCTGCTGGAGGAGCCTGCGGCTGAGCGGGGAGCGGCGGGCGAGGCCTTGCAGGGTGAGGCGGGTTCCGATCCGCGCCCACCCGAAGCGTCCTGTCGGCCGCATCATCACGACGTCCAACAGCCCATCATCGATGATCGCAGCGGGGATCAGGAGCATGTTCCCGGTGAGTGTTCCGCAGTTGCCGACGATGACCGTGTGCGCCCGGGTCGACCTCACCCGCCCTCCGTCGATTCGGTAGTCGAGATGGAAGAGCTTGTTCGCGATGACCGAGCGGGCGATCGGTGTGACGTACGCGAACCAGCCGAGATGCTTCTTCGCAATGGTGCTCGTGCTCTCCGCCATCTCCGCATCCAGTCCGATACCCGCCATGACCATGAACGTATGCGAACGCCGGGCGCCGCTCTCGTCCTCGAGCTCAGCCACCCCGACATCCACGGGTCGGTCCTCACCTGCGAACGCAGCGGAAACGCAGGCGGCGATGTCGTTGAGCGGCGCACCGACATCGCGAGCAAGAAGATTGCCGGTGCCCAGGGGAACCAGCGCGACCGGGATGCCCGTCCCTTGCATCACCTCCGCGACGACGCGGACCGTGCCGTCGCCGCCAGCGGCCATCACCACCGCCGGAGCAGCAGCGAGAGCGTGCTCCGCGGCGGCCCGGCCGGCGTCGTCGCTGCGGGTCTCGTACCAGCGCGTCTGCGCCCACCCGTGCTCGGCCTCACACTCCGCGACCACGGGGTGAAGCCGTTCCAGCGGGGTTTTCACGGGGTTGTAGACGACGGCGGCGTGCCGTCGTCCTGCTGCGGGGTGGTCGCGCGTGCTCACTGCGGGACTGCGGTGATGTAGCGGCGCTGCTCGACCAGGGGACAGGTGAACACGTCACGCTCCCCCAGGCCGACGCGGTTGATGTACCGCACGATGATCGCATAGGACGCCAGCAACCCGGTCTGCGCATACGGCACATCATGGCTCCGGCAGTAGGCGGCGATGATGGGCGCCGCCTTGCGCAGGTGAGGACGCGGCATTGATGGGAACAGATGATGCTCGATCTGATAGTTCAGCCCGCCCATCGCGGTGTCGAGCAGACGACCGCCGCGGACGTTCCGGCTCATCATCACCTGGCGGCGCAGGAAGTCGAAGCTCGCATCACGAGGCACGATCGGCATCCCCTTATGATTCGGGGCGAACGAGACGCCCATGTAGAACCCGAAGAGCCCGAGTTGCACAGCGAGAAACACGAATGCGATGCCCGGCGACAGGACGAGGAAGACGAGCACGGGGAACCCGACCAGCCGGATCAGGAGGAACCCGATCTCGACCCCGCGCCTGCTCAACGGCCCGCGCGTGACCACCCGGCGCACCCCGGACGCATGCAGCGAGACACCCTCCAGGAGCAGGATCGGGAAGAAGAAGATCCCCTGATGCGAGCGCAACCACGACAGGACCCGCCCTCTCGGCACGGCACGCTCCGGGGCCACAACGATCACCGGCAACTCAATGTCCGGATCGGACCCCAGCTTGTTCGGATTCGCATGATGGCGGGTGTGCTTGTGCTGCCACCATCCGTAGCTCATCCCCACCAGCAGGTCGCCGAGGACGAGGCTCACCCAGTCATTCCATTTACCCGAGACGAAGATCTGCCGGTGCGCCGAATCATGCCCGAGAAAGGCGATCTGCGTGAACACCACCGCCAGGAACACCGCCGTGAACAGCTGCCACCAGGTGTCACCGATCCACACGAACACCAGCAGACCACCGGCGAGCACAAGCGGCAGACCGATCAGCTTCGACCAGTAATACCCATACCTGCGACGCAGCAACCCCTGATCCCGGATCGTCTTCGCCAGGGCCGTGAACTCGCTACCGGCCCGACCGCCGTGTCGATCTGCAGAGCGCGGTGTGGTCGAACGGATCCCATCCATGATGCGCCTCGCATCCTAGGGTCACGGACGTCATCAACGCCCGTGACCACCCTCGTCAGTCCAGTCATCGATGCGGGCACGATCGTCGGTCGCCGCGGCACGCCGATCCCGCTCAGACACTCGTGTCCCGGAGGTGCGGAACGTTACTGATTCCGCGAGAGCCGCGACAGAGGCCGCTCTGTCATGCTCACCCGCGGCCGCCTCGCGGAACCGGAGCGCCGCCGCATCCTGCCTGGCCCGGACCCCCTCGCTGATCTCCGCGAGCCGGTCGGCGAGCACGCCGCCGAGACCGTCGCGCAACTCCTCGAGATTCGTGTTCGCGATCTCCAAGCGACGATCCGAGATCGTCACCTCTACGGTCGAGTACCCAGCCTTCGCAAGACGTTCCCGCGTCTCGCTCCCCAGGATCTCCGTGATCTCGTCCCGTTCGGGGCGGCGCGTGAACACCGCCTCCACCGTGTAACGATCCGGGGCCTCATCAGTCATCAACGCCGCAGGCAACGACCCCACCAGCACCGATCCCAGGCCCAGCGTCGCGGTATCTACACCGCTCGTTCGTGTCTGCGTCTCCATAACCCGACGTTACGCCCCCAACATGTACGCCTCACAGGTTCAACGAAACCCGCGCGCGCCGCAGAAAACCCCTACAACGTCCCCGGACAGCACAGCCAGAGCCCATCGAGTCCGGGGAAGCCGGTGATCCGACTCTCTCCGACCGAGAAGCTGACATCGTCGATGCTGTGGGCAAGGTGGTCTCCGGCACCCGAGGTACGGGGAAGGCCCCCGCCGATGCAGTTCCACCGCCCCGACGGGGGCCTTTCTCGGGCGCCGGGTGCCCGGCGTCTACACGATCTCGCTCAGATCGCACGCCCCCGGGCGACGACGTAGCGGTCGATCAGCGCGTTGAATGCCTCGATGTACCGATCATGAGATTCAAGGCTTCGCCTCGCGAATCTTGTTCAACATCGCTGTCGCCACAGTTCACAACTCGCGGTCAGGTGGGCCCGATGACGCTGTGGTCCCCTTCTGGCCCCCTCCACGCCCCCTGACGCGTCGAACAGAAGATTCCAGAAGGCGGTCAATTCATCTTTTGATCAGAGAAAAGAGAAGGATCTACTTCGCACAACCATCAGGGCGCGACCACCCGTGCCCCAGGCGTCCAGATGGCCTCGCTGGGCTAGAACCCGCGTGTTTCCAGGGATCTGAGCGTGCGGAACACGTCACGACATGCATGGTTTGCATGATTCTGGTCCCCTTTTTTTCCCCATCGCGCGACGAGTTACCCGGCGCGGTTCGCTGGTAAGCATCTGTCGGCTCAGAACAGCACCCGTTGCGTCCACACCGCGCGACCCCCTCACGCACCCTCAGATCTCCGCCGCCGCTCCTTCTTCGGCGGGGATGGCTTGCCACGTCCCTCGGTCGTCAACGATGCGGACGCGGTACGCATCGAAGCGTTGTTTGATGTCCCAGAGCTCAGAGCCTTCTCGATATCGACCTAGCAGTTCATCCGCCTGTCCGGTGAGGCTGACAGCAAGGAGCCGAACCACGAGTTCGTTCACGTCACCGATGAGAAAGGTTTCCGCGTGATCAGGAAACGAGCCACGATCGGCGTGCTTCACCGAGTTATAGTTGCTCGCGATCGCTTTGGCGAGCCCAATCTGGCTGTAGATATAGTCACCCCACCGAATCCCTAGGAACTCCAGGCAGCGGTAAATATACGTCGACGTCGTAGGTCGATTGCGGTGGTAAGTGGCTTCTTCGCCCAGGCGTTCGCCAAGCAGCTGCCCCGCCGCTTCAAGACTCATCGAGGTCGACATGACAACATCCTCTGCGAAGCGATGCCGACGTCCAATGATCGCGACCGCCGGCAGAATGAACCGTTCCCAGGCCTCATAGCTCGCCGCCCATGCCGCGAGCCCGTCTGCGCCGAGCTCTTCGAGCACGAGCATGGGACGCCCGAGCTTCTTCTTCGACGGAATGGGCTGCGCACGCTCCCGAATAGTGCGAGCGCTGACAACCTCAGCAAAGGGATGATCGAACACTTCGCCACTCATAAGATGCGAAGCGATACCCTCATCGCGCACCCGGTGATCACGGAATGAGAGAGCAGTTCCAAAGAGGAACACCAATAGGTGCAGGACCTTACGTTGCTCGACGAGGTGGTCAGCGAAGGGGCGAGGGTCGTCCCACTCGCTCTCCAGCACGACATAGTCCTCAAGCTCGTGGACGCGCTCGTACCCATCTTCTCGCGCTGCAAACCGCCATGTCCCCCTCACTCGGAGCGTGGCGTCACCTTGGTACCACTCGATCGGCTCCGGACTCTTGACCTGGATATCGAGCGCGTTCGTTCGCTTCTCCTCGTCCCGGGTGCTTTCCGTCGTCACCGATGTGATGCGTGACCACCGGTTGAGGCCGTCGGCACTGCTTTGACAAAGCTTGACAGTCAGCGGGTCAGTCAAGCTACGGTCCCGCGAGTGGAGCAATGTCTCAGAGGCCGTAAAGCGCCCGCTTCCGACTCGCGAACCCGTCGCGTCAGAGTGCCCGCTCCAGCGGCAGCCGAACAAGAGGATACTGCCCTCGCGAGCATGCACCAAGACGTTCTCGGGTGGCGTCATTCGACGAAACCACTGGTCAACGTGCTCAAACTGCGGCACAGCGAAGCCAGGCATGTACGGCACCTCGACCTCAACGCCTGTCTCTGTCATCCGCAAGGTTGCGCCAACATATGGCGTCTCTTCGATTCCATCGACCAACTGAATCGGCCTGACTTTCGTTCCGTTCTTCAAGTAAGGATGGAACACGATGAACA
>NZ_JAVKGQ010000026.1:0-24900 GCF_031432255.1 Agromyces aerolatus
CTTCCTCATCCTCGCGGGATGCGGCAGGAACAGACTGACAGTCGTAGGAATCGCCGACGGTCCCGGTGGATGGGATGGCGCCGAGTTCGACGATCCGGTCGGTGTAGACCATCGCGGTGTAGCTTCGGCGTGAGGGTGGACCGATGAAGAACCGGAGGAGGCCGCCGCCCCCACAGCTCTTGCCGAATGACCGATCAGGTCAACGCCAGAGCATGGGCTCGGTCGGGCGACGTCAATGGATATCGGATGGCTGAGGCCTATCTGAACGGTCCGTCTCGGAACGAATACTTTGAGTTCATCATGCAGAACCAGAATGGGAACACCATTGTCCGTGGATAGGGCCGCAACGCGGAGGCGCCATCTCGCGATCGGCGTCGCGGCGGCAATCCTGATCGTTGGACTCAGCGGTTGCTCCGTGGGAAGCTCGGATCCGAAGTTTACGCCGCCGATGATCTGGGACGCGGACATGTCTTACCTGCCAGGGGAGCGAGTTCCTGATCACATCAGTCTCGAGCTGCAGGATGACAGCGAAGCGCGGGTCACGAACTTTCCCCGGGGTCGTTCTGTGCAGGATGACGACGGCCACTATTGCATCGCAGGTTCAGCGAGCGAGCGGTACACAGGCGACGCAACTTGGCAGGCGAGGACTCGAGGATCCTTTTTTGTCGAGTTCGAGGACTCCAAGATCTTGGTGTCTGCGAGTGCGCGATTCGGCGAGATGGACTGGACGTTAGTGCGGTTCGTTGCCTGCGAAACCGAACAAGAGTGGGACCTCGGGTATGTGTGTGGTGACTCGGGCTACGGCGCCGACGATCGAGAACCGCCGGTATTCCGCGATGAATGTCTATCCAGTGACTAGATTCCGGCTTTGCGCACTTCTGTACCTACGATGAAGCACTTGAGGGGTGGTTCAGCCCGGTGCTCCAGTCACTCGTCGATTCTCACGGCGACGGGACAGTGAGTTTCGTCGTCCTCGACCCGGCGCCTGAGTAATATCGCGAGTTCTACACTTCGTTTCCGGCCTTTCGCACGCGGGCGCACGATATCGGCGAATCGCATTGGCACCATGTCTCGTTCTGGGAAGGCGGCCTCGCGACCGGAGCTCCCAATCACACCGCAGACGTGTTCGCCATCACGGGAAGCTCGGGGCGGTGGGCGGTATGGGGGCAGCGGTCGTGGGACTTGGGCATCCTGCTGTCCGATAGCGAGGATGGCCCGTGGAAGAACGCCGGCGTGGAGTTCCTTTCGATCGAAGAAGCGCTGGAGTATTGGGTGGAGCCCACGCTCGGACCGGACTCGAAAGACGTGCACAGACCTTCCTGAGAAACGCACGGGAGCGCGGGAAGGGCGCTGAAGCCGGACGCAAGGACGGACCTTGAGGATTCATCTAGGGCAGCGACAGTCAACGGAACGGTCTGCTATCCGTCGGATGTTGGGCAGGAAGTGCTCCGGATCAGGGACAGGTAGGAACGTGGCGGCCCTCGGTCGTCCAGCGTGGCGCGAGTCGCCCCGCTCGCCTTGCTCTGGCGCCGAAGCGGGGCGCAGCTACATGATGGCTTGGTGCTGACACCCCTCCTGCTCGGTTTGGCAAGCATTGCCGTCGGGCTGATTTGTCTCATCAAGCCCCAGGTCGTGAGCAAGATCAATACGGCGACGAGGACACGGGTCCTCGGCTGGCTTGACCCGACTGCGAAGAAGCCGGCGCCGCTCTGGGGGTACCGGCTCATGGGCGTGATCGGAGTCCTCCTTGGATGCGGGTTCCTGTTCATTGCATGGTCGATTCAGTTCACAAATGTGCGCGTGTACCCATGAGGCATTCGAGGAGCCCGCGAGCCGTCGCGCGGGGTCAGCGCCTTCGGCCGACAATATGACAATATGAGGACCTTCCGTGTTCAAGTGCTCCTGCGGCTGGTTGCCTGTCACCGTTCCGCGCGATCTCGACGTGGCGAGGAGTGGGTATACCTGAGGAAGGAGCAAGCTTGAATCACAGAGAATCCGGTGACGGATGATACGTCGGTCGCTGTCCTGGACCCCGTTCTCGGCGTACACCGGCTTCGCCTTTGCGTTCGCGTGTGCAGTGGCGTTGGGGGTTGTGGCCGTCTACCTTGCGCGCGACGGGGTGATGGGCATATATGCGCTGTACCTTGCCCCGCTCTACCTGATCGCGTTCTCCGTGGTGGCAGAAGCGGTCGTCATCGTGTGGGTGCTCATGCGGCCCCGGTTGCAGCACCTCGAGTGGCGTTTGCGCGCTGCGCTGGTGGCGGCGCTCGCCGCCCTCGGGGGAGCGCCGATCGGATATGCGTGCTGGTGGGTCTTCGAGTTCCGGGCGCCTCCCGTGTGGTTCGGCGCGTTGGCTGCTCTCGTGTCCGCCACAGCATTCTGGTGGTACGCGGCGCGCTACGAGTTCGAACACTCCCACGAGCGAGAAGCCCAACCGTGAATGCGAACGTGGCGTAGTGGTTCGGCCCGACGGTTCAGACCGGAAGCCATACCCGAAATGCGTACACAATTGAAGGAAGGGACGCATGGTGGCTCTACTGCACTGGAGTTGCGTGTGACAACCGCAGCCCCATCTCGGCGAATCGCGGCGATCGTGACTGCGATCGCCGTACTGGGGACGCTCGCCGGCTGCTGGAACGCTCACGCGTATCTCGTCGAACCGCCGATCCCGCAACCCGGTGACCTCGTCGGGGCATGGGTGAATTCAGACGACGGTGGGCGGATCGACTTCCACGCGGATGAAACGTGTCGGCTCAGCGGCATACCCACCGGCGCGCTGAAATTAGAGCCAGCAGGGGCTGATGGGAAACCGATCGGGATGCCGATCGACACGGCAGCGTGCACCTGGCGCGTGGCCGACAACCGTGCGGCCATTCATCTCAGCTGGGAGGGCCGGGGCACCACGCTTGTCGTCCTCCGTCACGATGGCACCGAGATCGGGTTCTCCCTTGGCGATCCTGATACGGGGGACTTGTACCCACTGGAAAAGCGGCCGCGCTTGCGATCCGGAGCAGAGCTGGGAGCTCGGCTACGTGTGCGGTGATTCAGGGTATGGCCCCGCGCATGACACCTTCCCCGGATTTGGCGTGGGGTGTCGGGCTGAGGACTGACCCAGCCCGTCGGCCAGCGCGGATCAGCGTGCGGTCCGCGAGGCCGGCCCTCCGGTCTGGCGGTCGTCGGCCGGGACGTCGCGCCGGGTCGCGGAGGCGGAGCGGCCCCAGCCGGCGTGGGCGGTGACCTTGCGGAGGATGGGCTGGGAGCGGTACGGGATCGGGGTGGCGACCGTGAAGGTCGACGTGGTCTTGCGGACGCCCTCGATCGCGACGATGTCGGTGGTGAGGCTCTGCAGCGCCTCGAGCGAGGTGAGCGCCACGTGCACGAGCAGGTCCTCGCGGCCCGCCTGAATGCGCACCTCGAGCACCTCGGGCAGGTTCGCCAGCCCCGCTACGACCCGGTCGAGCACCCGCTGATCGATCTCCACCGTGATCAGGGCGTGCACGCTCAGACCGGCCGCCCGCAGGTCGATCATGGGCCGGAACCCCTGGAAGACGCCCTCGTCCTCGAGCCGCTTGAGGCGTTGCTGCACGGTCGCGCGGCTGACCCCGAGCGCTCCGGCGAGCTCGGCGACGCCCGCACGGGCGGTCTGAGCGAGCCGCTCGAGGATCTCGACATCGAGTCGGTCGATGCTGGTCACGGCGCATAGCTCCTGTCGGTCGAACCCGGATGATCTATACAGAACGTACAGTAGACCACGAAGTTCTTGACACCCCTGACCACGACCAGGACGATGTGGTGAACTATCTGCCACTTCGCCGGACATGCCTCACCACCCCGCAGGCATGGCTCTCAGGAGGACGAGATGTCGACGACGACCGACTCACCAGCCCGGTCCGCCGAACGCCCGCATGACCGACGCCCACCGGCGCAACGCTCAGCGGACACCGCACCGGCGACCATTCCCACTCACCACCTCGTCGTGCGGCTCGCACGTGCGGGCACCATCTCCCTGCTCTCCGTGACCTCGGTGCTCCACCGGCGCGGAATCGAGGTGGCCTCCGCGCACTGGCGCACCCTGCGCACAGGCGGCGCGAGCTGGACCGCGACGGTCCTCGCCACCGAGGCGCAGGCCCGCACCGCCGTCGCGTCGCTGCGCAACCTCGTCGACGTCGTCGACGCGGAGCTCGGTGCGGTCTCCGACCGCGCCGCATCCGACCGCATCGTATTGGCCTCGTGATGCGAGAGTCACGGATGTCTCGGACGACCGAGTTGCTCGCCCCCGAGCTGACCCCTGAGCTGACCCCCGAGCTCTCCCCCATCCGGTTCATCGACGCCGACGGCGAGCTCACGCCCGCCGGGCGCCAGCACCGGTTCGACGTCGACCTCGCGCGCGACCTGTACCGGGACATGGTGCTCGCCCGAGCCCTCGACCGCGAGGCCGTGTCTCTGCAGCGACAGGGCGAGCTGGGTCTCTGGCTCCAGTGCGAAGGCCAGGAGGCGGCGCAGGTCGGCTCGGTCAAGGCCCTCGCCGATCGCGACCACATCTTCCCGAGCTACCGGGAGCACGCGGTCGGCCTCGTCCGCGGCCTCACCCCCGGTGAGCTCCTCGCCCAGTGGCGCGGGGTGGCCCACGCCGGGTGGGACCCGTTCGAGCACAACCTCCACTTCTACTCGCTCGTCCTCGGCACGCAGGCGCTGCACGCCGCCGGGTACGCGCTCGGCTGCCGGCTCGAAGGCTCGGATGTCGTCACCGTGGCCTACTTCGGTGACGGCGCGGCCAGCCAGGGCGACGTGAACGAGGCGTTCAACTGGGCCGCCACCATGGAGCTCCCGCTGCTGTTCATCTGCCAGAACAACCAGTGGGCGATCTCCACGCCCACGAGCAAGCAGTCCGGCACCCCGCTCCACCAGCGCGCGGCCGGGTTCGGGCTGCGGTCGTGGTGGGTCGACGGCAACGACGCGCTGGCCATGCACGCCGTCACGCGTGAGGCCGTCGAGAGCGTCCGCGCGGGCCAGGGCCCGGCCCTCATCGAGGCGGAGACCTACCGGATCGGCGGCCACAGCACCTCCGACGACCCCAAGCGCTACCGCACGCCGGACGAGCTCGAGGCCTGGACGCATCGCGATCCGATCCGGCGTCTGCGCCGGGTCCTCGAACGCGGCAGAGTGGACGACGCCTGGTTCGCGGAGACCGACGCGGCCGCGGCGGCGCTCGCCGTCCGCACGCGTGAGGAATGCAAGGCGCTCGCCGCGCCCGACCTCGCCGACCTCTTCGCCGAGGTCTACGCCGACCCGCACCCGGTCGAGCGCGAGCGGAGCGAGTACGAGGCATTCGTCCGGCTGGTCGAGGGGGAGCGCTGATGGTCGTCGCCACCCTCGGGAAGGCCCTCAACCTCGCCATGCGCGACGCCATGCGCGCCGACGACCGCGTCGTCGTGCTCGGCGAGGACGTCGGAGTGCTCGGCGGCGTGTTCCGCGTCACCGACGGGCTCACCGACGAGTTCGGCCCGCGTCGTGTCTTCGACACGCCGCTCGCCGAGTCGGGCATCGTCGGCACCGCGATCGGGCTCGCGCTGCGCGGGTTCCGGCCGGTGTGCGAGATCCAGTTCGATGGATTCGTCTATCCGGCGTTCGATCAGATCGTGAGCCAGCTCGCGAAGATGCGGGCGCGATCCCGTGGCCGCGTCGCGCTCCCCCTGGTCATCCGCATCCCGGCCGGAGGCGGCATCGGGGCGGTCGAGCACCACAGCGAGTCCAACGAGGCGTACTTCGCGCACACCGCGGGCCTGCGCGTCGTCTCATGCTCGAACCCGCCGGACGCGTACCGTCTGCTCCGCTCCGCGATCGAGAGCAACGACCCCGTGGTGTTCTTCGAGCCCAAACGCCGCTACTGGGACAAGGGCGAGGTCGACCTCGACGCGCGGCCCGCCGCGCTCGACCGCGCCCTCGTGCTGCGCACGGGACGCGACTGCACCCTGATCGCGCACGGGCCAAGCGTGAAGGTCGCGCTCGCCGCGGCCGAGGCCGCGCACGAGGACGGCGTCTCGGTCGGCGTCGTGGATCTCCGGTCGCTCGCGCCGCTCGACGTCGACACGCTCCGCAGATGCGTCGCCCAGACGGGACGGGCCGTGGTCGTGCACGAGGCCTCGACGTTCCTCGGCATCGGTGCCGAGATCGCCGCGGCCGTCACCGAGGGCTGCTTCTTCGAGCTGAAGGCGCCGGTGCTGCGCGTCGGCGGCTACAACCTGCCCTACCCGCCCGCGAAGGTCGAGGAGGAGTTCCTCCCCGGCGTCGACCGGGTGCTCGCGGCCATCGACCACTCCATCAACTTCGGAAGGACCCCCGTCGATGTCTGAGCCCCAGGTCTTCGTGCTCCCCGACGTCGGCGAGGGCCTCACCGAGGCCGAGATCGTCAGCTGGCGCGTCAAGGTCGGCGATACCGTCGACGTGAACGACGCGCTGTGCGAGGTCGAGACGGCGAAGTCGGTCGTCGAGCTGCCCTCGCCGTTCGCCGGGGTCGTCGTCGAGCGGCACGGCGACGAGGGGGAGACGCTCGCCGTGGGTGTCCCGCTCATCAGCATCGCGCAGGCTGTGCCTGCCTCGGCCGAGGCGGCTGTTCCCACCGAGGCATCCGCCGCGCCCCGCGAGGAAGAATCTGACGCGGCGCCGCTCGTGCTCGTCGGCTCCGGGCCGACCGAGGCCGGAGGCCGGCGGATCCGGTTGCGCCGGCCCGCGGGGCCCGACTTCGAGCGTCCCCGAACGGGGACGTCGACGTCACCGGATGACGTGCGCATCCCCGTCAAGGGCGTGCGCAAGGCCACTGCCGAGGCCATGGTCCGCTCGGCGACGACCGCGCCGCACGCGAGCATGTGGCTGGACGTCGACGTGACGCGCACCACCGAGCTCATCGGCCGGCTCAAGGCGGACCGCGAGTGGGCGGGCGTCCGCATCAGCCCGCTGCTGCTCATCGCGCGCATGGTCGCGCTCGCGGTCGCGCGGTATCCCGAGATCAACGCGTCCTGGGACGACGAGTCACGCGAGATCGTGCTGCACCGCACGCTCAATCTCGGGATCGCCGCGGCGACCCCGCGCGGGCTGCTCGTGCCGAACCTCAAGGACGCCGGGTCGCTGAGCCTGCGCGAGCTGGCCGACGCGCTCGCCGAACTGGTCGATCGGGCCCGCGCGGGCACGCTCACCCCCGCCGAGCTCTCCGGCGGGACCCTCACCCTGACCAACGTCGGCGTCTTCGGGATGGAGGGTGCGACCCCGATCCTCAACCCGCCGGAGGCGGCGATCCTGGCCCTCGGCGCGATCGCCCCGAGGCCCTGGGTGGTCGACGGCGAGCTGCGGGTGCGCGACGTCATGACGCTCTCGATCTCGATCGACCATCGCCTCGTCGACGGCGAGCTGGGCGCCTCGGTGCTGCAGCACATCGCGCGCCTCCTCAACGATCCCGGCCGCGCGCTGCTGGGGTAGCGCGGCGCTCGGCCGAGGGGGCTTCGCCGCGCAGCACCATGGCGACGCCCACGCCGCTGAGCGCGAGGCCGACCAGCGACACGGCGGTGAACGGCTCGCCGAAGAGCAGCACTCCGCCGATCGTCGTCGTCGGCACGACGAGGAAGAGCAGCGCGTTCAGCGCCGTCACGTCGATGCGTCGCAGCAGGAACCAGTACAGGCCGTAGGCTGCAAGGGTCGGCACGAGCGCGAGGAACGCGACCGTCGTCCAGAAGCCGGGGTCGGCCGGCGGCGCGGCCTGGCCGGTCACGAGCGCGATCGGGAGCATGACGATCGCGGTCACGCTCGTGTGCACGGCGAGCATGACGGTCACGGGCACGGCGGGTGCGGCCCGCCGCTCGACGAGCGTGCCGGCGACGAGGCTGGCGACGGCCGCGGCCGGCAGGAGGTAGGCGAGCGCGGGCGCCTCGCTCGAGGTGAGGTCGTTGGCGACCAGCGCCACGACGCCGGCGAACGCGACCCCGAGGCCGAACCACTGCAGGCGCCGGACGGCGAGGCCGAGCAGTGGGCCGACGAGTGTCGCGATCACCAGCGGCTGGATCGCATCGACCAGTGAGGTGGTGCCGGTGCTCACGCCGAGCGCGATCGCGCCGTAGACCGGCAGCACGTACCCCGCCTGCGAGAACAGGCCGACCGTGCTGTGGTGCAGCAGCTCGCGCAGCGACATCCGGGTCTCGAGTCGCGCCACCCACACGGCGACCCACAGCGCGACCGCGACGGTCGCGTAGCGCCACAGGATCAGCGTGATGACGGATGCCTCGCCGGCGCCGAGTTTCGCGCTCCAGAACCCGGCGCTCCAGCTGAGGACGAAGCCCGCTCCCGCGAGCATGACCGGCCAGCCCCCCGGAATGCCGTTCCAGGGTATACCGATCTGTGTACTCATGGCCTCGACTATACAGATCGGTATAGTCGACGCGGTAGAGTCGAGGCATGGCCGACACCATGACCCCCGGCGCGCGACGCGTCCTCGACGCCGCCGCGGACCTGTTCTACGAGCGGGGCATCCACGCGGTCGGGGTCGACACGATCGCGGCTGCCGCCGGCGTCACGAAGAAGACGCTCTACGACCGCTTCGGCTCGAAGGACGCCCTGGTCGTCGCGTATCTGCGCGAGCGCGACGAGCGATGGCGGATGCTCCTCGAGGAGCGGCTCCGCCGGTCGACGGCTGCGCCGGCAGAACGGATCCTCCTCGTCTTCGACGCCGCCGAGGACTGGATGACCGCTCGCGGATCGCGCGGCTGCAGCGCGATCAACGCGCGCGCCGAGGTCCCCGACCCGGAGCATCCGATCGCCGTCGAGGTCTCCAGGCAGAAAGCCGGGCTGCTCGAGGTGCTGCACTCGCTCGCGACCGAAGCCGGCGTCGCCGATGCTGGCCAGCTGGCCAGGATGCTGCTCCTCGTCCTCGACGGTGCCTTCGCGTCGACCGGTGTCCAGACCATGGCGTCACCGTTCAGCACGGCCCGCGCCGCGGCCGCCATCCTCGTCGCGGCGGCCGGCTGACCTGCGGCTGCGGCCATGCTGCGGAATCGCTGGACGGTGGGCGTGCAGCGATTGGTCACGGATTGTTTGCTCCGTATTCGTGTTGTCTCCCTACGGTCGGGCCGATCCCTTTCCGATACCGAAGGACAGCTGTGCCTCAGTCACGACTTCGGCGGTTCACGGGAACGATTGCGACGGCCACCGCGTGCGCCGTCGGACTCGCCCTGCTGACCGCCCCGCCCGCGCACGCCGCGTCGCAGACGTCGCCCCTGCTCATCACCGAGATCGCCGCCGACAACGTGGGTGCCGACCACTTCGAGTACTTCGAAGTGCACAACACCACGCCCGACGCGATCAACCTCGCTGCGTCGGGCATCGAGTTCTCCTACGTCACGCGCGAGACCACCGATCTCAGCATCGGGACGAAGCTCGCGGTCGAGGGCGACGTCACCATCGCCGGCGGCGAGACCGCGGTGCTGTGGCTGAGCTACCGGGCCGAGTCGGGCTCGCCCGACTCGTTCCAGTACACGGTCGACGACTTCCGCCAGCACTTCGGCATGGACCAGACGACGCAGATCGCGCGGATCACGGGCCAGCCCGGCATGGCCAACGGCGGCTCGCGTGCGGTGCGCGTCGCCCAGGGCGACCAGCTGCTGTCGTACTCGTTCTACCCGACCGGGTCGATGGGGCAGGACCTCGTCACGCACTTCCGGCTGCCCGCCGACCCGGCGGCGCTCAATATGGACGTGCTCGCGCAGCTCGCACCGCCTTCGCCCGGCGTCATCGACCCGGCACAGCTCACCCCGACCGAGCCCGAGCCCGAGCCGCTCCCCGAGCCAGGCCCCGCCTCGAGCTGGCCGCTCATGGTCACCGAGATCACGCCGGACAACGTCAGCCACGACCACTTCGAGTTCTTCGAGGTCGCCAACACCACCAATGAGCCGATCGACCTCGCGGCCGGCGGATACTCCTTCGCGTACAGCTACGTGAACACGCCCGACCGCACCCGGGACATCCCGCTCGTGGTCGCCGACGAGACGCTCGTCATCGAGCCGCGGGAGACCATCGTCTTCTGGCTGAGCTACACCGCGGGGAGCGTCGACTCCTCGGCGAAGACCGAGGCCGACTTCCGCGCGCACTTCGGCATGACCTCCGACGCGCGCATCGTGCGCGTGAGCGGCCAGAACGGCATCGCGAACGGCGGCGACCGCGGCATCCGCGTGCTGCAGGGCGACCAGATCGTCAGCTGGTCGCATGTGCCGGCCGGCGGCGTCGGCCAGGATCTGAGCGCGAACTTCCGCATCCCCGGAGACGTGAACACCAAGGGCATGCAGGTGCTCGAGACGCTCGCCACGCCGACGCCCGGCATAGTCGCGGCCGAGGCGTTCACGGCGCCGCCGTTCAGCCCCGAGCCCGACCCCACGATCGTCACCTCGCGCCTGCAGGTGACCGAGCTGATGCCCGACACGAACAATGTCGGCGGAGCCGACGCCTACGAGTTCATCGAGGTCTACAACGCGACGAGCGAGCCGATCGACTTCGCGGACTACACGGTCAACTACCTGCACATGACCGGTGCCGAGGTGCTGTGGCCGGCGCAGCCGGCGGACATCGTCATCCCCGGCGGCGGCACGCTCGTGCTCTGGATCAAGAACGGGGCCAACACCCACCTCACGGCCGCCGACTTCAACGCCGAGTTCGGTACCGACCTGACGCTCGGCGAGGACCTCGCCGAGATTTCCTCGGGCGGCATGGCCAACGGCAGCCCGCGCGGCATCGAGATCATGACGAACACCGGGTTCACGGTGAACCAGGCGCAGTACAACATGGTCGCCGGCGTCGATGACACGTTCCCCGACCGGAGCATCCGCTATGGCATCGACGCGGCCGACCAGACCGTGCAGCGACTGCTCGGACTCGATACTCCGACGCCCGGCCGGGTGCAGGCCGATCAGGTGCCTTCGGGCCTCATGATCGAGGCATCCGACACAACCCTGCCCGTCGTCGAGGACCGCAACGCGGCCGAGATCGACCCGACCGTCGACTTCGTCCCGGCGTTCCACATCACCGACGACGTCCAGGTACGGACCGTCACCATGACGCTCACCAACGACGTCGACCCGGGCGCGCGCGTGCTGAACCTGACCCCCGCCGAGGGCGACGTGTACCGTCACCGGGTGCACTGGGTCGACCTCGCCGGCAAGGCCTGGTTCGAGTACACGCTCGAGGTGAGCGACGGCACGAACACCTACGTCAGCGAGCCGCGGCGACTGCCGGTCGCCGGGGTCGACACCGACCCGGTCCGGTTCAACCTCGACGAGGGGCAGTTCGTCTCGGGTGACACCCGGGTCGTCGCGACCTCGGACGCCTACCCGAACGAGCTCGAGCTCACGATCGACGGCGAGACCGTCGAGACCGAGCCCATGCTCGAGACGGCGCCGGTCTTCGCGTTCGAGGCGGAGCGGGTCGACAACTACTTCAAGAACGGGGTCAAGGTCGGCGACGACGTCCTGCAGATCTTCGAGAAGGGCATCTACGTCGGCTCGGAGACCATCGTCACGCCGATCCCCCTCGAGTACATCGTCGAAGGCCGCGAGCTCGTCGTGAGCATCTGGGCCGGCACGAAGGCCGCGCCCGAGATCGACCTCGAGGAGAACAATGACGACTTCGGTGCGTTCGACCCGAGGCTGATCCTGCCCGACGGCCGCACGCTCATCCCTGCGGGCTACGAGGGCGGGGTCCTCGAGATGGGCGACAGTGCCGGCAAGCTCGACTTCTACGAGGCCCGCTTCGAGCTGCCCGCCGACGCGTTCACGGGGCTGTCGCACACCTGGGAGACCGCTTCGGTCGAGGACGGTGCGCACACGCTCACCGCGACCGACCGCGAGCTGACCGCCACCCGCACGGTGCACGTCGACAACACCGCGCCGGTCGTGACCTCGTCGGTCGTCGACGGCACGCCGTATCAGGGGCCCATCCGGATCGAGGCCGACGTGGCGGACGCGGGCTCGGGCGTGGCATCCGCCACCGCGACGCTCGATGGCACCGCCATCGAGCTGCCGTACGAGACGTCCTCGCTCGACCTCGCACCCGGCGACCACGTCCTCGAGATCCTGGCCACCGACGTCGTCGGCAACTCGGACACGTACACGGCGACCTTCACGACCTACGACGAGTACCCCTCGGCCGGCATCATCGGGCCGCTCGAGGGCTCGGAGGTCGAGGCGGGCGACGTGACGTTGCAGGCCCGCGTCGAGGACCCGACCGGTGACACCCTCCAGGTGTCGTTCCGCGAGGGCCACCGGCTCGAGCTCGGCGACGGCGACGTGAAGTCCCATTCGGGCACGGTCTCCGACGCCGCGAGCACGGACCGCGGCCCGGCGCAGAGCCTGAGCCGGGACGAGGTGCAGACCCTCACCGGGGTCGACGGCCTCGCGACCGAGATCAGCTCCGACGAGCAGTTCCCGTTCCAGATGTTCGACGTGGATGTCCCGGCCGGCACCGCCGCCGACTCGCTCGTGCGGGTCGAATGGGCCGGCTCGGCCAACCCGGGCGCCCAGGTGATGCTCTACGCGCTCGACCCGTCAGGGTCGTCCTGGACCGAGATCGACCGGCACCTCACGGCCGGCACCGAGGCCGAGGCCTTCGGGCTCGACGGGGTCGTGGAAGCGGGCGCCTACGCCCGCGACGGCGTCGTGACGATCCTCGTCCAGCACTCCGAGGGCTTCGCCGGTGAGAACCTCACCGAACGCGACTCGCCCGTCGAGCCCGCGAACCCCGCCGACGTGCCGCGCTCGCAGTACGACTTCACCATCGGCTGGGAGTCGGACACGCAGTACTACAACGCGACGCACTACACCCACCAGGTGTCGATCCACGACTATCTGCTGGACCGTCGCGAGGAGATCAACCTGCAGTACGTCATCCACACCGGCGACATCGTCGACAACCACACGGTGCCGCAGCAGTGGACGAACGCCGACGCGCAGTACCTGCGCTTCGACAAGGCGGAACTGCCGTACGGCGTGCTCGCGGGCAACCACGACGTGGGCTACGAGGTGGACTACACCGCGTACGGGCAGGTCTTCGGCGAGGCGCGCTACGCGGACAACCCCTGGTACGGCGGCAGCTACGAGGACAACCGCGGTCACTACGACCTGATCTCGTCCGGCGGGATCGACTTCCTCATGCTCTACATGGGCTGGGGTCCCGCCGACGCCGAGCTCGCGTGGATGAACGAGGTGCTCGCGGCGCACCCCGAGCGCATCGCGATCATCAACCTGCACGAGAACGTGCTCCCGAGCGGTGGGCTCGGCCCGGTTCCGCAGCGGATCCAGGACGAGGTCGTCGCGCCGAACCCGAACGTGAAGATGGTGCTCTCGGGCCACTACCACGACGCGGCCACGCGCACCGACACGTTCGACGACGACGGCGACGGCGTCGCCGACCGCACGGTGTACTCGATGTTGTTCGACTACCAGGGTCTCCCGGAGGGCGGCCAGGGCTTCTTCCGGATGCTGCACTTCGACAACGAGACGCAGCAGATGCTGGTGCGCACGTACTCGCACTCGCTCGGCCAGTACAACTCGGACGACCCGACGCTCGCGGGGCCGCCCGAGGACCCGTACGCCGACCAGGAGTTCGAGATCTCGTACGCCCAGCTCGGCATCGCGCCGCAGACCCGGACGCTCGCGACCGACGCCTTCTCGGCCGAGATCCTGACGTCGAACGAGATCGCGGCCTTCGCGGATGTCCCGAGCGGCTCCGTGCTGACGGCCACCTGGCCGCTCACCGAGCTCGGCGAGCACGGCTGGTACGTGCAGTCAGCCGACCCGTTCGGTGCGGTGGACTACTCGGGCGTGAGCCGGTTCACCGTGATCCCCGCAGCGGAGGAGCCGGGCGAGCCGGGCGAGGAGCCGGGTGGTCCCGGCGAGGAGCCGGGTGGGCCTGGTGAGGAGCCGGGTGGGCCTGGCGGGCCGGGACAGCCGGGTGAGCCTGGCGGGCCGGGCACCGGCGGGCCGGGCGCGGCCAAGCCCGCCGGGACGGGGAGCGGCGGTGAGCTCGCCGACACCGGATCCCCGATCGACGCGGGTCTCGCATGGACCATCGGCGGCCTCGCCGCCCTGGTCATGGCGCTCGGCGCTCTGCTGATGCTCCGTACGCGGTCGAACCGCCGCGGCGAGGAGTCGCGACCGGTCGCGTAACCGGCGCGCACGACGGGAGGCCGTCGCGGGGTGGGTCGCACCGCCCCGCGGCGGGCTTCGGCATTTCCCGGCGAACAGCGCGGTTCTCTCGATTTCACTACCTAATCGCGTAATTCGCCGCTCGCACTGTCGTCCAGAGCCCGGCGCTGGTTCCACCCCTCGTCGAAACGCCGTGATTCCGGGTCGATTGGCGCGGAGAGGGTGGTCGCTCGGCCGTGCTTGCAATTATGCGGTGTTCTCGCGTAATGTTCCCACAACCCTTCCACCGTCCGAACAATGGAGTCCTGATGGCCTATTTCTCATCCCGCTTGCGTACGAGGGCGGCCAGTGTGCTCGCCGTCGCCGCCGCCGGTGCGCTACTGCTGTCCGCCTGCGGTCGCGCGGACGCCCCAGAGGCCGCGGCCGCCGCGATCGACGAAGCCCCGGCGACCGGGGTCGTCGACATCTGGGCGCCGAGCGGCGACGCGAACTATCTCGACACGCTGCTTGACGGCTTCCGTGCGGACAACCCCGAGGCCACGGTCAACGTGACCATCATCCCCACGAATGAATACCTCAGAAGATCCAAGCCGCCATCGCCTCGAATACGCTGCCTGATGTCGCGCTGGTGAAAGCGGACGGCAGTCTGCTGAGCGGCACGTGGTCGCCCGTTCCCGAGGACCTGCTCGACTTCGACGATTTCTTCCCGGGCACACTCGCGCTCGGGCAGATCGACGAGGTTCAGTACCTCGTGCCGTGGTACAACAATGTGCGCCTGGTGCTCTATCGGTCCGACTTCGCGGAAGCGGGCGGTGTCGAGGCGCCCGCGGACTGGGAGGACTGGGTGCCATTCCTGGAGGGCCTCCGCGCGGGGGGCGCGAACCAGCCGTTCGGAAGCGATGTGTCCTGGGGCACGGACACCGGTCTTTTCGTGTCTACCCTCGGGTTCAGTGCCGGGGCCGAGCTCGTCTCCGAGGACGGTGCAGAGTGGCAGGTGGACACGCCCGAGATGCGGGCGGCGTTCGAACAGTACCGTGAGCTCTTCCAGGACGGTCTCACGTCGCCGGACGGCCCGGTCTTCCTCGATCAGGTCGCCACGTTGATCTCCGGCGAGATCGGATCGCTGGTCACCGGTCCCTGGGTGCTGACCCAACTCGAGCAGGCGGCCGGTGCCGAGTGGGTGGATCAGCACCTCGGCGTATCCGTGCTTCCTGAAGGGCCGGCGGGGAGTATCGGTCTGCTCGTCGGCGGTGGCTGGACGGTCTCCGAGTCCTCGGAGAATCCAGATTCAGCCTGGAAGGTCATCCGCTATCTCGGGCAGGTCGACACCGAGCTGGAGCAGTACGCCGGCTTCGGCAGCCTCCCGCCTCGCACCTCGGCATGGGAAGAGGGCGAACTCACGAACGATCCGTTCCTCGAGCCGTTCTTCGAGCAGATGGCGACCGCTGCTCCGTCGCCCAGCATTTCGACCTGGGATCAGTTCACCAAGATGCTCGGCGGTCAGGCCGAGAAACTGATCCGCGGGGGTGTCTCTGTCGAGGAAGTCCTGGCCGAGGCGCAGTCGCTGGCGAACAGCATCGGCACCGGACGGTAATCGATGCTCGAGTCCTCTCAGCTCGCTCTCGGAGCGTCGCGGCAGCGGCGCTCCGAGAGGAGCCGTTCATCAGCGCGCCGGACCGCCCGCGCTGGCGTTACCGGGCACCAGAACCGAGCCGGCTGGCTCCTGAGCGCGCCCTTCATTGCGGTCTTCCTGATCTTCACGGCAGCCCCGATCGCGATCTCGCTCGTGATCGGATTCACGGACATGCGATCGTCAGACCTGCGCAACCCGTTCGCCGTAAGCTTCGTCGGACTCGCCAACTTCATCGATCTCTTCGCCGACCAACGCTTCCTTCGCTCGGTGCTGAACACCGCGATCTACGTCGGGGTCGGCGTGCCCATCACCCTGGTGATCGGCTTCCTCCTCGCGGTCGCGCTGAACACGGGCATCCCGAAATTCCGCCGGTTCTTCCGTGCCGCGTTCTACGTGCCTGTCGTCACGAACATCGTCGCCGTGGCGACGATCTGGCAGTACGCATTCAACGCCCGGGGCCCGGTCAACTCCTTCCTCGAGGCGTTCGGGATCACCGGACCGAACTGGCTCGGTGACGCGTCCTACGCGCTGCCGGTCCTGCTCGCGCTCGGCATCTGGCTGAACTTCGGCACGGCGATGATCCTGTACCTCGCGGGTCTGCAGGGGATCCCCGAGGACGTCTACGAGGCTGCCGCCCTGGACGGCGCGGGACGCTGGCGAACGCTCATCTCGATCACCTGGCCGATGCTGCGGCCGACGACGCTGCTCGTGTCGATCCTCTTGTCGATCTTCTTCCTCCAGGTCTTCGAGATCCCGTATCTCTTGACCGACGGAGGCCCGCTGAACGCGACCGTGACGCTTGGTCTCTTCACGTTCGATCAGTTCGGGTTCGGCAACCTCGGTCTGGCGGCGGCGTCCTCGTACGTCATGGTCCTGCTCGTCGCGGTGTTGAGCGTCGTGCAGTTCCGGCTCCTTAGAAACAAGGCAAGATGAGCGCAGTACCTCTGGCCCGCAAGCCCACGACGCGACTCCGAACGACAGCGCTCTACGCCGTACTGATCCTCGCCCTGCTGCCGGTGCTCGCTCCATTCCTCTGGGTGTTCGCCGGAGCGTTCCGGAGCACGGGCGAGATCCTCGCCGACCCGGGCGCGTGGTTCCCGATCAATCCGACACTCGAGAACTTCGCCACGCTGCTCGGAGCGGGCAACTTCTTGGGCTACGGCGTGAATTCCCTGCTGGTTGCGGCGGCGGTGGTCATCGGCAATGTGGCGTTCGCGTCCATGGTCGGGTATGCGCTGGCGAAGCTGAACTTCTCGGGGAAGAAGCTCGTGTTCGGCGCGATCCTCGCCTCGATGATGATCCCGTTCACGGCCATCTTCGTTCCGCAGTTCGTCGTCGTCGCCAAGCTCGGGCTCATCGACACTCTCGCGGGGATCGCGCTGCCGATGGTGGTCCTGCCCCTCCAGGTCTTCATCATGCGTCAGTTCGCGGAGTCTCTCCCGGACGAGCTGTTCGAGGCCGCCCGTCTGGATGGAGCGGGCGAGTTCCGGCTGTTCTCGACCATCTTCCTGCCGCTGTCGGGGCCCGCCATCGCGACACAGGCGCTGCTCGCCTTCCTCGCATCGTGGAACGGATTCCTGTGGCCCCTCATCGTCGCCCAGACCGCCGATCGCTACACCCTGCCGGTCGCGCTGTCCGCGATGAGCCAGGGGACGGAGACCATCAATTACGGCATCCTCCTCGCGGGCGCTGTGCTGGTGCTCTTGCCCGTCCTCCTGCTCTTCCTGGTACTGCAGAAGTACTTCATTCGGGGTATCGCCACCGTGGGACTCAAGTGATGCCGGTTCGGAGGTTCTGAGATGAACTCAGTAGGGCCGGTCGCCCCAGCGACGATGCGCCGTTTGAACACCGCGACGACCCTCCGTGAGCTCCACCGTCACCGCTCGGCGACGCTCACCGAGCTCACCGATCAGACCGGCCTCTCGCGACGAACCGTCGAGTTGATCCTCGAGGAGCTCGTGAGCAACGGCCAGGCCTCGGAGACCGCTCGGACGAAGTCCCACGGGGTCGGTCGCCCTGCACGGACCTTCGCGTTCGAAGCCCAGCATGCCTACGGCGTCGCCATTCAGGTGGGCCAGGACCGGGTCGATGCGATGCTGTGCGACCTCTACGGGCGGACGCTCGGGTCCTGGACGGAACGCGTGAGCGCAGGGACCACGCGATCGCAGCGGCTCGAAGGGGTTCGAGCGGCGGTGGAGTCGCTCTACCGCACCACGGGCATCGGTGACCGGAATGTCGCCGCCGTCACCGTTTCGACGATGGGTGTGGTCAACGACGAAGGCATCGTCGAACTGAAAGGTGCGGTGGGTGCCGCGGGCCCCGGCGTCGCCGACTGGTCGGGATTCTCGCTCTCAGAAGCGTTGGGCGGTCTCTTCCGCTGCCCGATCGTCGTGGAGAACGACGCCAAGCTCGCGGCGATCGGTGAGGGGTGGCGCGGCGGCGCTCAGGCGGCGACCGACTACGTCTACGTTCTGGCCGAGGGGCACCGGGTCGGCGTCGGTATCGTCGTCGGTGGCAAGCTGTACCGCGGATTGCACGGACAGGCGGGCGAGGTCTACTGGGCCCAGCCGTTCTTCAAGCTAGGAGACCCGATGGCGCCGAACCCGCTCCTCGCGCTCGATCTGCCCCACACCATCGACGGAATGCGGGCCCTCGACCTCGCGCAGAGAGCTCGAGTCGGCGATCACGAGGCCCTCGCGCACGTCCATGACCTCGCCGCCGCGCTCGCTCCAGGCGTGCACGCGATCGCGTGTCTGCTCTCGCCGCAGGTGCTTGTCGTCGGTGGCGCCTTCAGCGAGATCGGTCCCCCGCTCGCGGCAGCACTCGAACGAGAGTTCGCGGGGCGCACCAGCCCAGACACCCAGATCAAGCTCACCGAGCTGGGTGACAAGTCCGTTCTGCTGGGCGCGATGCGCACGTCGCTCGACCACATCGAGGAAGCGCTCTTCAGCCCGTCCTGATCACACAACGATCCCACCTCTTGAGGAGAGCCATGCCGTTCTTTGACCTGCCGTTGGACCAGCTTCGCGAGTATCGGCCAGTCGTCGCCGAGCCGGAAGACTTCGACGCGTTCTGGGCCACGACCCTTGCCGAGACCCGAGCGGTGGGCGGGGTGGTCGATTCCACCAGGGTCGATGCCGGCATGGTGATGGTCGACACCTACGACGTCAGCTTCCCGGGTTTCCGAGGTGAGCCCATCAAGGGTTGGCTCAACGTCCCCTCCGGCGAGCCGCGAGGGATGATCGTCGAGTACAACGGCTACGGAGGCGGCCGTGGACTGCCCCACGAACGGTTGCGCTGGGCGGCCGCCGGCTATGCGCACTTCTTCATGGACATCCGGGGACAGGGCAGCGCCTGGGGGAGCGGCGGGGAGACCCCTGATCAGGGCGTGATGCCTGCCTCGATACCGGGATTCATGACCCGCGGGATTCTCGACCCGAACCTGTACTACTTTCGTCGGCTCTACACGGATGCCGTGCGGGCCGTCGACGCCGTGCGGAGCCTCGACATCGTCCCGCCGACGGAGGTCACCGTTGTCGGGAGCAGCCAGGGCGGTGGGGTCGCGATCGCCGTCTCAGCACTCATCTCGGATCTGCGAGCCGCACTGCCGAGCGTCCCTTTCCTCTGCCACTTCGAGCGTGCGGTCGGGATGACCACCAGCGATCCCTACTCCGAGATCGTCCGGTACCTGTCCGTGCACCGTGGTGAGGAGGCTGCGGCCTTCACCACGCTTTCCTACTTCGACGCCGTCAATTTCGCGCGACGCGCGAAGGTGCCCGCGCTCTTCGCCGCTGCGCTAATGGACCCCGTCTGCCCGCCGTCGACGGTCTTTGCAGCTGCGAACGCCTGGAGCGGCCCCATGGACATGACGGTCTACCCGTTCAACGAGCACGAGGGCGGAGGCGAGCACCACTGGGTCGCACAGGAACGCTGGCTGCGAAGCACGCCCGCGCGCGGTTGACCACCGCGCGCCGAGGACCACCTGACGGTTGCGAAGGACATCATGAGTACGCCCAATATTCTCCTCGTGCTCGCGGACGATCTCGGATACTCCGACCTCGGCGCGTTCGGCGGCGAGATCGACACCCCGAACCTTGACGATCTCGCGACGCGGGGAATCCGGATGGATTCCTTTTACGTCACGCCTCGGTGCAGCCCGTCGCGTGCCGCGCTCCTGACCGGTCGCCAGCCGCATTCGGTCGGCATCGGCATCCTCACCCAAGACGACAGCCCGACCGGGTACGCCGGGTCGCTGTCCACGGCCGCGCCTACGCTTGCCGAGGTGTTGGAGCGGCGCGGGTACCTGACCGCCTTGGCGGGGAAGTGGCACTTGTCGTCCGACACGCAGACGCCGAACTCCACCTGGCCGACCCGCCGCGGATTCAGCCGCTTTCGCGGCATCCTTCCCGGATGCAGCAGCTACTACCAACCGGGGCTCTACGAGGGCGAGGAGCGGCTGGACCATGGTCAGCTCGCCGACGACTTCTATTTCACGGATGACGTGGCCGACACCGCGATCAACGTGGTGCGCGCAGCGGCGCAGCAGGCACGCCCCTTCTTTTTGTACTTGGCATACACCGCGCCGCACTGGCCCCTTCATGCCCCGGAAGCCGTGATCGCGAAGTATCGAGACCGATACCGGGCGGGTTGGGACGAATTACGGGCAGCGCGTCACGACCGTCAGCGCGCCATCGGTCTTGCTGCGGGAGCCCCTCGCTCGGCGGTGGATTCAGAGGTCCCGGCATGGTCAGGCGCGGCCCACCAGGAATGGGAGGTCGAGCGGATGGCCGTGTACGCGGCCCAGGTCGAGATCATGGATCGCGGAATCGGAAGAGTCCTGGAAGCGCTCAAGGAGAGCGGACAGCTCGACGATACCCTCGTCATCTTCTCGTCCGACAACGGCGCATGCGCGGAGGACCTGTACCCGGGGGCCGACTTCCTCCCCGAGGAGATCTGCCCGCGGATCACGCGTGCGGGAGACCCGGTTCAGATCGGAAATGATCCGAGGGTGCACCCTGGACCGGAGACCACGTACATGAGTTACGGACGTTCATGGGCGCATCTGTCGAACACGCCATTCCGGTTCTACAAGCGGTGGGTCCACGAGGGTGGCATCGCGTCACCGCTCATCGCATCTTGGCCGGCCGGCGGACTGTCGTCGGGCGCGATCGTCGAATCCCCCGCGCACCTGGTCGATGTGTTCCCCACGGTGATGGACGCGGTCGGACGGTTCGGCGACGGCGACGGCGACGGCGACGGCGACGGTCAGAGCCTCTTGCCCCTCTGGCGGAGGGTCTCGTCCGACGCCGGCGTCGAGCGCGACCTCTGCTGGGAGCACATCGGAAACGCCGCGATTCGACGTGGCCGCTGGAAACTCGTTCGGGAGGCGCTCAATGCATGGGAGCTCTACGACATCGAGCGCGATCGGGGGGAGACGATGGATCTGATCGATGACCACCCCGAGTTGGCACGCGATCTCGCGCGGGCGTGGGCCCAATGGGCGGAACGGAACGGCGTCATCCCGTGGGAACAGGTCCTCGCCGAGTACCGAGCGCGTGGTCGCTCCATCTGACCTGCGAACGTCACCCTGAGGAAGGTTCGCCGCTCGCGGTTTGCGGTTCACCGGAGGCGAGAGCCAGAACCGGAGCGGTGCCGAGATCCACGTCGGGGCTCAGGAGGTCTTCCTCGACATGATCCAGCGACCGCCGGATCGCTCCGGTGAGCACGGCGCGCTCGCCGAGATTCGACCCGACGATCGTCGAAGGGAGCGCGCGCCCGTCCGCCGTGAAGGACTCGGTCAACTCGGGGATCAAGAGATCGGAGATGCGGCTGAGGGATCCACCGAGGACGATGCGCTGTGGCGCGAGTACCCAGGAGAGGGCGGCGATCGCCGGCGCGAGAGAAGCCGCCAAACGCCGGACCTCTGCTCTGGCCGACGGATCGCCGGTGCGCGCCAGTGCGGCAACATCCTCGGTGCCCTCTGGGCGGGCTCGTGCCGGGTCGAGCAAGCCGCTCGTGACGTAGGGTGTCAAGCTCTCCGCGGTGAGCGCCCTCGCCCACACGATCTCGCCTGCGGCGCCGTCCTGTCCGCGATGGAGTCTGCCATCGATGATGACGCCCACGCCGAGACGACCGCCATCCGCTCTGACCCACACGAACGTCTCGTCCGAGGGCTCCGCCCCCGCGGTCCTCTCACCCACCGCCGCCAGCTTGGCGTCGTTCTCGACATGGATTGGACGCCCGAGGGTCTGTTCGAGCTCGTATGCGAGGTTGATGCCCGACCAGGTGGACTGACTACTCGGGAGGTCCACCTCGCCGCTGTCGCGAACGATCCCAGGTGTCGAAGCCGTGGCGGCGATCACCCACTCCGGCCGGACGTCGGCAGCGGAAAGCACCGCTCGCGTCATGTCGCTCACGAGCCTGAGCCGTTCGTCCCAGGTCACGCGGGCTGAGGTGCGCGTGCGGTCCTCGTGCATGGTGACGCCGACGAGGTCTGCGAGCGAGACCGCGACCGAGTCGACGTCCAGCTGGATCGCGAGCACGTACGCCGCGCGGGCGTTGAACCGGTAGTCACGCGCCGGCCGCCCGGCTGTCCGCGCGACGCTCGCGGCCGGCTCGATGATATCCACCCATCCCTGGGCTGCCAGCTCGGCGACGATCGCCTCCAGCGTTCGCCTCGAGATGCCGGTGCGGCGTATCAACGCCGACATCGAGGAGGATTCCGCGGCTCGCAACGCGCGCAACACCACGGACCTGTTGGTTCGCCGGATCGCGCTAGGGGACGCGCCCTTCATCGACACCTCCCTCGCGGCGGGCTGTCAGCCCAACGTTCTCAGCGTAGAAGACGAGCTGGAAATCGAGGGCTAGCTAATTTAGTAAACAACCCCCCATAATAGTCGACAGGTCGTCCACCGATGAGTGGGCGCCGCCTCGTGAACGAGGCTGAATGCAAAGGAATCGCGCCTTGAGTCTTGACCGTGCTGCCAATGTCGCCCTCATCGGTTGTGGCAACATCTCCCGCCGATACGCCGAAGGAATCGCAAGGTTCCCCGAGCTGCAACTCCGTGCCTGCGCCGATGCCGTACCGGCTGCGGCGTCCCGTTTGGCCGAGGAACTCGGAATCACGGCCCACGGCACGATCGCTGAGCTCCTCGCGGACGGCGATATCGACATGGTCGTGAACATCACGCCGCCGCTCGTTCACGCTGAAGTCACCATCGCCGCACTCGAGGCCGGAAAACACGTCTACGTCGAGAAGCCCATCGCGGTGAGTCTTGATGACGCACTGCGTATGGAGCAGGTCGCGGCCCGCGAGGGTCGGCTGCTCGGGTCAGCACCCGACACCTTTCTCGGGTCCGCCGGACAGACCGCCCGCGCTGCCATCGACGACGGAAAGATCGGCGAGCCGCTCGCTGCACTCGCCTTCATCACCCACTCGCGAGCCGAACGGTGGCATCCCGACCCGACGTTCCTGTTCCAGCCCGGCGGGGGGCCTCTGCTGGACCTCGGGCCGTACTACGTCACGACATTGGTGAATCTGCTCGGCCCGATCGCGTCGGTGTCGGGCACCACGCGGATCGGCGCGAGGACGCGGCGCGTCACTGCTGCAGAACGCACGGTGGACACCATCGAGGCGACGACCACGACGCACGCCTCGGCGACTCTCGACTTCATGTCGGGTGCGGTCGGCACGCTCGTGGCGAGTTTCGACATCTGGGAGAGCCACCTGCCCAAGATTGAACTCTTCGGAACCGAGGGTGCGCTGACCCTGCCGGATCCGAATCAGTTCGACGGCCCCGTCACGGTTCGCCGGATCGATGACACGGAGTGGCGGGAGCTTGCCCCGGTCCTCCCCGTCGACGGCGAGCCCGACACTCCCTCGCAGTTCCTTCGAGGCCTCGGCGTCGCGGACCTGTGGCGCGCGTCGTTCGGAGCACCGCTTCGCGTCGGCAGCTCGCTCGCACGTCATGTGCTCGAGGTGCTCGATGGCATCGAACGATCGAGCGCCTCAGGCGAACGCATCGAGATCACCAGCCGCCCCGATCGCCCCGCGCCGCGCCGCGCCTGAGACAACTTGTGGAGCGCCGCTCCCGGAACAGAGGAACCCACGTGACGAGCACCGCACCCGCATACGGCGTTGACGCCATCACCTTCTACGACCCCGCCTTCTGGGGAGTGGCGAGCTACGACCAGATCCTCGAGATCGGGCAAGCCGATCCGAAGCGAATCTGGGAGACGATCTTCGACGCACTCGGTGCAGCGGGAGTGACTCATCTGGAGTTGACCTTCCCGCCCGCAGACTGGAGATCCGCGGTCGCGGCGTATGGGGCCGCCGCGGCTTTCGGCGAAGTGATCCGTGCGCGTGGAATCACCCTCAGTGGCGGTTTCATCATGGCGACGGAGTGGGGACACGGCGTCACCGCGGACCAGGCAGTGCAGGACGCGCTTCCGTACGTGGAGTTCCTTCAAGAGGTGGGCGGCGAGGTGCTCGTGGCCGGCCCACCTATGCGTCGTACCCGTGACGCACAGCCGCCGCTCTTCATCGATCTCGAGTACGCGAGCCGATTCGCCGACGTCGCACACCGAGTCGGCGACGCGGCGCTACGGCGTGGAGTCAAGCTCGCGCTCCACACCGAGGCCCACTCGATGTTCTGTACCCGGCGCGACATCAACCTGCTCCTTGCGCTCACAGATCCTGAGTACGTCTTCTTCTGTCCCGATACCGCCCACATCGTCCTTGCCGGCGGGGACCCGGTGCAGATCGTGGCCGACCATCTCGAGCGCGTCGCCATCGCGCACTGGAAAGATGCCGTCGGGCCCATGCCCGCCGGCATCCCGATCGAGGGGCAGGCGATTCACGACGAGCACCGCAAGTACATGACCAGCCTCGGGGCCGGCGCCGTGGACTGGGCCGCCTGGACCGAGCTTTACGATCGCAGCCCCGCGGCCTCGGTGCGCCTACTCGAACTGGACGCCGTACCCGACCCGATCGCTGAGATGCAGAAGGCCGTGAGGAGGCTGTCAGCATGACCATCCAAGTCACCGCTCCGGCCCGCACGATCCGCGCCGGATTCGTGGGGGGCGGCTTCATGG
>NZ_JAVKGQ010000027.1:0-24291 GCF_031432255.1 Agromyces aerolatus
GCGTAGCCCTAAGCTCCTACTCGGCCAGTCCAACATCTGGGGACCAGTTCACGGCCCGAGGCATCCGTCACGGGGTGCGCGACCCGGCGGCGATCACCGACGCGACAGGTAGGCCTCGATGCGGTCGAAGGCGCCCACCCACGACATGGTCTCGAAGAAGTCGCGCACCTCGGGCGTCGGGAAGCCGGTCTGCACGACGGACATGAGCGTGCCGCCGTCGACCGCCTCGAAGGTCACCTCGATGCGGGTCGTCATCGTGTCGCCGTCCGGCGTGCCGCCCTTCGACTCGGTGACCAGGCGGTGCGGCCGGTCGATCTCGAGGAACGTCTGCTCCTCCCAGAACAGCTGGTCGGCGCTCGGCCCCCATTTGGCGAGCTGCTTCCCGCCGACCCGCAGGTCGACCGTGATCTCGACGACGCCGGGTTCCTCGTCGAGGATCGAGAACCAGATCTTCTGCTGCTCGGCGTCGGTGTAGGCGTCGAACACCTCCTCGGGGGTCGCCGGCAGCCGCCGTGACATCCGCAGGCCGATGGTCTCGCTCGTGGTCTCGCTCATCGTTCCGTTCCTTTCTCGTCCGCCCCGCGGCGGAGGGTGAAGTAGGCCTCGAGTCCGTCGAGCCGACGTTCCCAGAGGCGCTGGTAGAAGGTGATCCAGGCCATCGCGTCGTCCAATCGCTCAGTGCCCAGGCGGCAGTGCCGTGTGCGGCCCACCTTCTCGGTCTCGACCAGGCCGGCGTCGACGAGCACGTCGACGTGCTTGCGGATCCCGGTGAGGGTCATGCCCGCGGGCTCGGCGAGCTCGCTGATCGTCGCCGGGCCGTCGCCGAGCCGGGTCAGGATGCCTCGCCGCGTCTCGTCTGCGAGGGCGGCGAACGTCTGGTCGAGGACCTGTTGGTGAACCATGTGGCTCAGTGTATGACACTGAACCAGAAAGTTCAATATCTCCGGCGCGGGGACGCGAATGCGGAATGCCGGCCGGGTGCATCGCGTTGCCGACCACATGACCAAGACACGATTCGGAATCATCGGCGCCGGACATATCGGCACGGCGCTCGCCCGCAAGCTCAGCGATCTCGGCTACGACGTGGTGCTCAGCAACTCGCGCGGTCCCGAGACGCTCGCCGACCTCGTCGCCGAGCTGGGACCGCGGGTCACCGCGGCGACCGCCGACGATGCGGGCGCCGCAGGCGACGTGGTCGTCGTGACGGTGCCGCTCAAGGCGCTCGCCGACGTGCCGGTCGCGCCGCTCGCGGGCAAGATCGTGCTCGACACCAACAACTACTACTGGGAGCGCGACGGCCGCATCGCCGCGCTCGACGAGGGCCGCGCGACCACCTCGGGCCTGCTCCAGGCCCATCTGCCCGAGTCGAAGGTCGCCAAGGCGTTCAACCACATCATGGCGAGCGACATCGGCACGACCGGCGCGCCCGCCGGCACCCCCGGCCGCCGCGCGCTCGCGACCGCGAGCGACTTCGACGAGGCCGTCGAGTTCGTGACGAGGCTGTACGACGAGTTCGGGTTCGACACCGTGAACGTCGGCTCGCTCGACGAGAGCTGGCGCGTCGAGCGCGACCAGCCCGCATACGTCGTGCGGCAGAACCGCGACGAGCTCGAGGCCAACCTGGCGCGCGCCACGCGCGACCTCGCGGCCTGATCAGGTCGGCGGATGCCTCCGGCCGACGTCGGCCGGAGGCATCCGCTCGCCCGTGCTCGACGCGACCGGCGTGGCCCGATCGCGGTGGTCAGCTCGTGTCGTCGCGGCGGTCGTCGCGGCGGCCAGCCTCGAACGCGGGGCGCTCGGCGACCACCGGGAACGTTCCGGTGTGGCCCTCGCGGGCGGCCGCCGCCGCGGCGATCCGTGTGCGGAAGGCGAACCAGCCGACGACGAGCAGCGGGATGATCACCACGATCGAGGCGAGCACCCAGCGGCCGGTCTCGGAGAAGGCCATCGAGATCAGCACGAACAGCAGGAACGCGAGCGTGAGATAGCCCGTGTACGGCGAGCCCCAGAGCCGGAACGCCGGTCGCTCGATGCGCCCCTGCGCGGCCCACCGGTGCAGCTTGAGCTGACACAGGATGATCGTCGCCCAGCCGCCCACGATGCCGAGCGCGGAGATCTCGAGCACGATCTCGAACGCCTGCGACGGCACGAGCGCGTTCAGCCCGACGCCGAACAGGGTGATGACCGCGGTGAGCAGGATGCCACCGTACGGGACGCCGTGACCGCTCATGCGCTCGGTGAAGCGCGGCGCCGAGCCGTTCACGGCCATCGAGCGCAGGATGCGCCCGGTCGAGTAGAGGCCCGCGTTCAGGCTCGAGAGTGCGGCGGTGAGCACGACGAAGTTCATGACCGAGGCCGAGACGGCCGCGGCCTCGGGCGAGCCGAGATGCGAGAAGAACGTCACGAACGGCGACTCACCCGCCTGATAGAGCGTGAACGGCAGCAACAGCGAGAGCAGCAGCACCGAGCCGATGTAGAACACCGCGATGCGGAGCACGACCGTGTTGACCGCGCGCGGCATGACCTTCCGCGGCTCGGCGGTCTCGCCCGCCGCCGTGCCCACGAGCTCGATCGCCGCGTAGGCGAAGACGACGCCCGAGATGGCGAGGATGGGCGCGATCGCCCCGGTCGGGAACCAGCCGCCGTTCTCGGCGATGACCGAGAATCCCGTGGCGCCCGCATCGGTCTGCCCGCCCATGACGATGAACACGACACCGATGACGAGGAAGATCACGAGGGCTGCGACCTTGACCGCCGCGAACCAGAACTCCATCTCGCCGAACACCTTCACCGAGACGAGGTTGAGCGAGAGCACCACGACGAGTGCGACGAGCGCGATGACCCACTGGGGCACGGCCTGCAGCGGCTGCCAGTACTGCGCCCAGAACTTCACGTACAGCGCCGCGGCGGTGACGTCGACGATCGAGGTGAACGCCCAGTTCAGAAAGTAGAGCCAGCCGGCGGCGTACGCCATCTTCTCGCCGTAGAACTCGCGCGCGTACGAGACGAACGAGCCCGACGACGGCCGGTGCAGCACGAGCTCGCCCAGTGCCCGGAGGATGAGGAACGCGAAGAAGCCGCACACCGCGTACACGATGACCAGGGCCGGGCCCGAGTACTCGAGGCGGCCGCCCGCACCGAGGAACAGCCCCGTGCCGATGGCGCCGCCGATCGCGATCATCTGGATCTGCCGCGGCTTGAGGGTCTTGTGGTACCCGTGTTCTTCGCTCGAGAAGTCTTGCACCGCGAGCATCTCGTCGGCGGTGCGTTCTCGTTCGTTCTCGAGCTCGTCGACGGGGTCGTGCGCAGGCGTGTGATCGGTCGCCATGAAGTGCCTCCTGCACCGGACGAGCGACGCCCCCGTACCCCCGCCGCGCTGCTGGTGGCGTCATGCTACGCCCGCCGACCCTCGACCGCACCCACCGGTATATCGGTGGGTGTATGATCCAATCGAGACCATGGGATTCGACGCAGCCTTCCTCGGTCTCGCCTGCCCGATGCCTCGCGTGGCCGAGCGTGCCGCCGAAGCGCACGTCGACCTCGACTACGTGCACTTCACGGTCGTGCTCGACACCGGCCGACGGTTCGCGCGAGTGACCGGCGTCAACCTCGACGGCGCGGCCCTCGTCGATGTGCCCCGCGGCGGTGACCGGTGGGCGCTCGACGAACGGGTGCCCGCCGATCAGCAGGCCGGCGCCGAGATCTATGCCGCGAACGACCTCGATCGCGGGCACCTCGTCCGCCGGCGCGACCCGGTCTGGGGTGAGCCCGCGGTCGCCGCCCGCGCCAACGCCGACACGTTCCAGTACCCGAACGCGGCGCCCCAGGCGTCGGGCTTCAACCAGTCGAAGGAGCTCTGGCTCGGCCTCGAGGACCACGTCCTCGCCTTCGCCGATGTGAACCGGCAGCGGCTGTCGGTCTTCACGGCCCCCGTGCTCGAGCCGGGCGACCCGCCCTACCGGGGCATCCGCATCCCCCTGCGGTTCTGGAAGATCGCGGCCTGGCGTGACGGCGCTGAGCTCGCGGCGGCGGGATTCGTGCTGGATCAGACGCCGCTGGTCGAGGTCGCCGACCCCGGGGCCACGGCGGCCGGCCCGGCCGGAGTGCCGGCGCTCGGGCCGTTCCGCACCTTCCAGGTGCCGATCGCGGATCTGGCCGCGCTCACGGGTCTCGCCATGCCCGCGCTCGTCGATGCCGACCGGTTCCCGCCGACGCTCCTCGCGGCGGGCTGGCGCGAAATGACCGAGCCCGCCGACCTGCTGCTCTGAGCGCGCCGCGCGACGATGCGGCGCTGGCCGCGACGATGCGGCCCGGTGCTGGCCGCGACGCCCGCGCGGTGCCAGAGTATGCGGCATGTCCGATCAGACGATCTCCACCGACGTGCTCATCGTCGGAGCCGGCCCCACCGGGCTCATGCTGGCCGCCTGCCTCGCCCGCCTCGGAGTCGCCGCCGAGATCGTCGACGCGAAGGCCGGCCCGACCCGCGAGTCGCGGGCGCTCGTCGTGCAGGCCCGCACCCTCGAGGTGTACGACCAGCTCGGCATCGCGGGGCGTGCGATCGCCGAGGGGCATCCGATCGAGGCGGTGGTGCCCGGAGCCGGCGCCCGGCCCTTCGGGAGGTTCGGGTTCGGGCGCGCGGGCGCCCGGGTGAGCGCGTTCGCCGAGGTGCTCGGCCTCGAGCAGAGCCGCAACGAGGCCATGCTCGCGGACCTGATCGTGGCCGAAGGCCGGAGCATCCGCTGGCGACACCGGCTCACCGGGTTACGCCTGCTGGGCGAGGGCAGCGACGAGATCGCCGCCGACGCCGCGGGCGCGGCGCGCGCCGCCGGCGCGATCGCGACGCTCGAGGGCCCCGAGGGCACGGTCACCATCCGGGCAAGGTACTGCGTCGGCGCAGACGGGGCGCACTCGCCGGTGCGCGAGGCGCTCGCGGTGCCGTTCACCGGGCGGACGAACCCGCTCACCTACTTCGTCGCCGACGCCGTGGGCGCGACCGGCTACGTGCCGGACGCGGTGAACCTCCGTGTGGCCGAGGACGACCTCCTCCTCGCCTTCCCGATGGGCGACGACGGGCGCGTGCGCCTGCTCGGGCTCGTGCGCGACCGGGATCTCGCGGCGGACGGCACGGTCTCCGAGGCCGACACGCGCGAGCGCCTCGAGCGGACCTTCGGGGTGACCTACCGCGACCGCACCTGGTTCGCGACGTACCGGGTGCATCATCGGCTCGCCGAGCGGTTCCGCGTGGGTCCCTGCTTCCTCGCGGGCGACGCGGCGCACATCCACTCGCCGGTCGGCGGACAGGGTATGAACACGGGCCTGCAGGAGGCGCACGATCTCGCGTGCGCGCTCGCCGACGTGCTCATCGGCGGCATGCCGGACGCGCGCCTCGACCGCTACGAAGCCGAACGCCGCCCCGTCGGCAGGACGCTCGTCGAGACGACCGACCGGATCTTCGCGGCGATCACGTCCGAGAGCCGGCGGGCGCGATTCGTGCGCGGCCGGCTCTTCCCCGCGCTCGGTCCGCTCCTCATCAGGGTCGTGCCCTGGCTCGTCGGCGGGCGCCGGCTGTTCGGGTACCTCTCGCAGACGCGCATCCGCTACCGGATGACCCCGCCTGGCGGCGCCGCAGCACAGACCCCCGCCGACGACCTCGTCGGCCGCCGCCTGCCGTGGTCGGGCGAGAACCGGGTCGCGCTGCGTGCGTTCACCTGGCAGGTGCACGGATACGGCGCGCCGGCATCGCTCGTGCACCGGCTCGCGCGCGATCTTCGCATCGACGGGCACACGTTCCCGCCCGACGTGCACGGTGTGCTGCGCGCCGACCGCGTCTATCTCGTGCGCCGCGACGGCTTCGTCGCCGCGGTCGCGACGGCCGACCCGGAACGGCGCGGGGTGCCGTTGACCTTCCTCGAACAGCTCGCCGGGTGAACGTGCGCTGAGGGTCTCGTGAGCTGCGCTGACGCGCCGCCGAAGCGCCGGGCTCGGTAGGCTCGGAAGGGGTGCCCTGCGAGGTGTGGAGGTGAGTGCGCGTGCGCTGGTTCGAGCGGCGGAAACGGCGGAAGTTCAAGCCGTTCGACCGTTCCGCGCTGCCCGAGGTGGTGCAGGCGCCGTTCGACGAGATGGTCGAGGACGGGCTCATGATGGCCGAGGCGGCGGGCCGGCTCGCGCTGAAGAACCGGTTCATCGTGCAGGCGCTCCGCGGTGAGGAGCCCTACGACGACCAACGCGCGGCGGCCGCCGCCCGAGAGGTGCTCTACGAGCTCGTGCAGGAGGCCGACGAGGCCGCCGAGCATTCGGCCGAGGAGCGCGAGCTCGCGTCGCGCCGCGAGGGCCGCTCGGTGCACCAGCACGACTACCACCGCGCCGACGCGCTGAACCTGCGCAGACGCGAGAAGGTCTCCGCCGAGGTCGCGAAGCAGCTCTGGCAGCGCCGCGAGGACCAGGAGTACCTGCTCGAGTTCGCGACCCGGGCGCGCGACGCCGCGTGGCACGAGGTCGCCGGCGTCATCGAGCAGCGACTCGACCGCGAGTGGCCCGACATCGTCGTCGACGCCGAGTACGAGCTCGCGCGCCACGAGCGTATGCGCGAGCTCGCCGACGACCTCGACCTCGCGGTCCGGCGTGCCGCCGAGCAGCGCGCGGCGCAGAACGACCCGTTCGCGGGCTTCGTCGGGTGAGGATGACGGTGAGGCCGGAGGTGCGCGCTCGTGTTCGTTGAGGCGTCCGAACTCGATCCGGAGGAGACCTACCAGCTGCTGGTGGGCTCGGTCGTGCCGCGCCCGATCGCATGGATCACCTCGGGTCGGCCGCCGAAGCCGCTCAACCTGGCGCCCTTCAGCGCGTTCACCTGGGTGAGCCAGCATCCGGCCATGCTCGGGTTCACCGCGAACCGGCGGAGCGACGGGCTCAAGGACACGGTCCGCAACATCGAGGAGGACGGCCAGTTCGTGGTGAACATCGCCGACGACAGCCTGCTCGACGAGCTGCACGCCAGCTCGGCGTTCCTCGACGCCCACGTGAGCGAGGCAGAGGCGCTCGGTCTGCCGGGTGCGCCCTCCACCATGATCGATGTGCCCCGCCTCGCCCGGGCGCCGATCAGCATGGAATGCGTCCATGAGCGCACGGTCGAGTTCAGCCCCACGGGCGGCCAGTTCGTGGTGGGCGGGTCGTCGCCTGGAACATCGACGACGCCGTCATGCGGAACGGACGAATCGTGACCGAGCTCCTCCGGCCGATCGGCCGGCTCGCCGGGCCCAGATACACCTCGCTGGGCGAGGTCACCGAACTCGCCCCGGCGGACGCCTGAGCCGCGGCGTTGGCTCTCTCCGACCTGGAGTCTCGTCCGCGAGTCTCCGCCGCGTTCCACTCAACGAGCGCAGTCGGCCAGCAGGCGCATATACGACGTCGCGTCGTCGGTCGTGAACAACCGGTCGAGCGAGACGTTCTGCTCGTAGAGGCGTGTGTACGGGACCGAGATCGCGTCGAAGCCGGCCGACATCAGCACGCCTGAGGCCATGAGCTTGGCGGTGCGCGTGTTGCCGTCGAAATAGAGCTGGTGGCGGGTGGCCGCTGCGGCGTAGATCAGTGCGCGCCGCCGGGCATCGTCGACACCGGCGCAGAAGTCGAGCAGGTCCTGGTACGCGTCGATGAGCAGTGCTCCGCGATCACCGTGCTCTCGGTCGGCGACGACGCCGCCTGTCGAAAGCCGGACCGAACCGCCACCGGTCACCGAGCCTTCGCCGCGGAAGCTTCCCGACTCGATCGCCTCATGGCGGGCAACGAGACGATGCAGCAGGTCGGAGGTCGGCTTGTCCAGCGAGAACTCCGCGGCGGCGACCAGCCGATCGAGTTCGCGGTAGGCGTCGTTGAGGGCGAGCACCTGCTGCTGCTCCTCGATCCGCTTGCCTTCGACGGTGACACCGTCGAGGAGGGTCTGGACCTCGGGGAGCGTGAACGTGTTCCCCTCCAGTCGCGCGGCATCCCAGATGATGACGGGCAGGTTCGCTCGGAATCGTGCGCGCGCGCGATCGACCTCGCCCGACCCGCCGATGGTGCTCACGTCGATCCCGGCCCAATCCCACGTGATCCCGAGGAGGTCGCGCGTCGATGCCGCTCCGGTGTCGGCGGCGGGCGTCGCGGACGGTCCAGAATCGGGAGGAGAACCGGGGCGGCGGACGTACGCCGGTCGCGGCACGCCCCGATGAGACGTCTCGGACATGGCTCACCAGCTCCTGACGATGGACTCGGCGATCTCGCGGTCGACGCCGCCGTTCGCGAATGCATCGATGATCCCCTGGATCGGACTCACCAGATTGACGTCTTCGATCGTGGTCGAGCCCTCGAAGACGGTGGCGTGGGCCGGCGCCACGACGAGATCGGCCGCGGTCACGACGCGGACCCGCCGGTGGGTGTCGGCGAGGAGCTCCGCGACCCGATTCGCGTGCTCGGACCAGAGCACCACGGTCCGGCCGGTCTCGGCGCCGAGTGCGTCCAGTGATGCGGACCCGGAGAGGACCCAACGCGCCTCGGAGGCGCGGCCGGCGGAGATGAGGCGGTCGGCGTCGACGCGTCCGGCCAGCAGATGGCGGCCCGACCGGTGCTGTGCACTCGACAGGCGCGCCGCTTCGGGGATGATGCTGATCGACTCGCCCGCCGAGTAGCGGTTCAGCCGGTCGATCCACGCCTCGAGCTCAGCGCCGTCCTTCTGGCCTTCTAGGGTCAGATCGCCGAGCATCACGCGTGCCGCCGCAGCGGCCAGAGGATCGCTGGCGCGTTCGAGCACGATCGACAGGTCGTACCCGAGGGCCAATGCGAGCTCGCGGAGCGTGTCCACACGCGCGCGCGACGGGTCGTCGTTCACCGCGAGCACGGTGGTCCGGGACACCGCCGCGCGGCGAGCAAGGTCGGTCTTGCTGTACGGCATGCGGGCGACCGCCTCAGGTAGCGAGAGCTCGCTCATCGGACTGTCCATTTCGTTCAGTTTAATGGACAGTCTAGCAGCGCCGTTCAGATAACTGAACGTCAGGCGGGGGCGATGTGGTGCAGGCCGTGGAACACGTCCCCGGGGTCGTATTGCGCCTTGATCCGGCGGAGCCGGTCGAGGGTGGCCGGGGGATAGATCGTCTCGAGCACGTCGTCGCCGTACTCCTGCGTGAAGTTCGAGTATCGGCCCGAGGTGAACTCGAGCGGGCGCTCGAGCTCGAGCTGGGCGAGCGCGGCCTGCTCCTCCGAGGCGTCGGCCGGCAGGATGCCGTTCACCATGACCAGGGCCTCGGCGTCGCGGAATGCGATGGGCGTGGCGTCGGGGGCCACCCGGGTGAACGACCCACCCATCGCCCGGAGCATGAGCATGGTCGGCGTACCGGCCGCGAGGGCCTGTTCGCAGGCCTCGAGCAGCTCGTCGGAGAGCTCGGGCGCGAAGCCGTTGCCGCCGACGAACCGGAACGGCGGCTTGCCCGGGGGAGCAGCCTCGAGCAGGTCGCCGTAGGCGACGGGCCCGAGTGAGACCTCGGACACCGAGGGCAGCGAGAGCAGGGGTGCGAGCAGGTCGCGCAGCTCGGCCTCGGTACCCCGGTACGCCACCGCGAGCTGGGGGCCGGCGGGGAGCTCGGGCGAGAACGGCGGGAGCACGAGGAGGGTCGAGTTGAGCTCGTCTGACGAGGCCGCCGTCACCTCGCGCCAGGCGCGCAGCACGGCGCCGACGTCGGACTGGTCGAACGCGACCTGCCCACCGACCAGGCCGTCGACCGGGACCGCCGAGAACCGGAAGCGCGTGACGAGCCCGAAGTTGCCCCCGCCACCGCGCAGCGCCCAGAACAGATCGGGGTGCGACTCGTCGTTCGCGACGACCACGGCGCCCGCCGCGGTCACCACCTCGACCTCGCGGACGGCGTCGATCGTGAGGCCGTGCGTGCGCACGAGCCACCCGATGCCGCCGCCGAGCGCGAGCCCGCCGACACCCACATCGAGCGTGTCGCCAGAGCTGACGCCCAGCCCGTGCGGCGCGAGCGCCGCGGCGACATCGCCCCAGTGCGCGCCCGCGCCGACGCTCACCGTGCCGTCGTCGTGCACCTCGACCCCCGAGAGCTCGGCGAGGTCGACGACGACGCCCTCGGTCGCGGGCATCGCGCCGTGACCGCCGCTGCGGACGGCGATCGGCTGCTCGAACTCGATGGCCGCACGTACGGCCTCGGCGACATCGGCCGCGGACTTCGGTCGCACGACGGCCTCGGGCTCGCCGACCCCGGCGAAGACGGTACGACCGGCGTCGTACTCGGCCGAGCCCGGCCCGTGAGCGCGACCCGGCAGGCGTTCCAGCAGCGCTGCGAGGATGGACATGGCGGTCAGTCTGGCACCGGCCGCCGACATCCGACAGCCCTCATACCCTCACTCGCCGCTCGGGTGCGCCCTCGCCCGGTCGATCACCCACGCGGAGGCGAACGCGCGCTCGCGCCAGGCCGCGTAGCGACCCGACACGCCGCCGTGCCCCGCGGCCATCTCGATCTTGAGCAGCGGGTCGGCACCTGCGTCGCGGAGCCGCGCGACCCACTTGGCGGGTTCGACGTAGAGCACGCGTGTGTCGTTGAGGCTCGTGACCGCGAGGATCGGCGGGTAGTGGGAGCCGCCGTCGCCGCTGCCGTGCACGTTCTCGTACGGCGAGTACGCCTTCATGTACGCGTACACCTCGGGGTCGTCGACGGGGTTGCCCCACTCGTCCCACTCGATCACCGTGAGCGGCAGCGACGGATCGAGGATCGAGGTGAGCGGGTCGACGAACGGCACCTCGGCCAGGATGCCCGAGAAGTACTTCGGTGCGAGGTTCGCGACGGCGCCCATGAGCAGTCCGCCCGCGCTCCCGCCCTGCGCGACGAGCCGGTCGGAGGCGGTGACCCCCTCGTCGATGAGGTGGCGGGCGACCGCCACGAAGTCGGTGAAGGTGTTGCGTTTGGCGAGCTTCTTGCCGTCCTCGTACCAGAGCCGGCCCATCTCGCCGCCGCCGCGCACGTGCGCCACGGCGAAGATCATGCCGCGATCGAGCAGGCTCAGTCGCGGGATGGAGAACGACGGGTCGATCGAGTGCTCGTACGATCCGTACCCGTACAGCAGCGTTGGGGCGGGTGTGCCGTACTGCACCAGGTCCTCGCGGTACACGAGCGACACGGGGATGCGTCGTCCGTCGTCGGCGACGGCCCACTCGCGGCGCTGCGTGTACCGCGTGGCGTCGTACTCTCCGAGCACGGGCTGCTGTTTGCGGAGGCGCCGCTCGCCGGTCTCGACGACGAGGTCCATGACCTTGGTGGGCGTGACGAAGCTCGTGCCGACGATGCGGAGCGTCGGCTGGTTCCAGTCGGGGTTGCCGCTCACGCCGATCGAGAACAGCGTCTCGTCCGTCTCGAGCTCGTGCAGCGTGTCGTCGGGCGTCGCGTCGTCCGGCAGGCCCTGCTGCGGCACCTTCGCGATCGCGACGCGCGGCAGGCCGTCACGCCGGTACTCGACGGCGACGAAGTCGCGGAACGCGTCGACGCCCTCGAGCCGGACCGCCGGGTCGTGCGGCAGCAGCATGCGCCGGGCGCCCCGCGGGTCGTCGGCGGCCACGCTGACCAGCTCGAAGTTCACGGCGCCGTCGTTGTGCACGATGAGCAGCCGGTCCTTCCCGCCCGCGACGACGTGCTCGACGTCGTACTCGACCCCGTCCTTGCGCGGCCAGACCACCCGGAACTCGCCGGCCGGGTCGTCGGCGTCGAGCAACCAGGTCTCGCTCGTCACGTTCGATCCGGCCTCGATCACGATGAACCGGCGGCTGCGGGTGAGGCCGACGCCGAGCCAGAAGCGCTCGTCGGGCTCGCTGAACACGCGCACGTCGGCCTCGCGCGGGGTGCCGATCTCATGCCGCCAGATCGTGTCGGGTCGCCACGCGTCGTCGACGGTCGCATAGAACACGTAGCGTCCGGTGGCATCGAACACCGCGCCCGCCGCCGTGCCCTCGAGCACGTCGTCGACGTCGCGGCCGGATCCGTCGAGGGCCCGGAACCGCACGGTGTACCGCTCGTCGCCCTCGACGTCGACGCCGTAGAGCATGAGCGACCCGTCGCCGGTGACGTCGAAGCTGCCGAGGGCGAAGAACTCGTGGCCGTAGGCCTCGGCGTTCTCGTCGAGCAGGACCTCTTCATCGGGCAGGGCCGCGTACGAGGCATCCGTCAGCTCGTCGCCCGTGGTCTCGGGCAGCACCGGCGGCTCCCAGTCGGCCCCGGCGGGAACGCGGCAGTGGATGCCGTACTGCATCCCCTCGACGGTGCGCGTGAAGTACCACCACGCGCCCTCGCGCGTCGGGACCGAGAGGTCGGTCTCCTTCGTGCGATGCGTGATCTCCTCGAACACCTGCTCGGTGAGCAGGCTCAGATGGTCGGTGCGGGCCTTCGTGTAGGCGTTCTCGGCGTGCAGGTGCGCGATGACCGCTGGATCGTCCTTGACGCGCAGCCACTCGTACTCGTCGACCACCACGTCGCCGTGGTGCTCGCGCTGGATCGGTCGTTTCGGGGTCACAGGCGGAGTGAGCACGTGTCCACGCTACCCCGGGCGCTCCGCCCGGGCGCCGCTCAGGGCGCCTCGACGACCTGCCACTGCGCGTCGCCGAGCGGGACGAGCTGGCCTTCGACGCGCTCCCCGTCGCGGGTCGCGGCGAAGTCGATCGCACCCGGTGTGCCGCCGACGATGCCCTCGCCGCCCGAGAAGGTCGGGGTCTCGTAGCCCAGCTCGATCATCGCGTCGAACCGCTGGGCCTGGTCCCAGGTGCCGGAGAGGAATCCGAGCATGGCCGCGGCCGCGAGCGGTCCGGCGACGACGAGCACGTACCCGATCTCGCGCACCCACCGGCGCTCGCGGCCGGCGATCGCGAGGACCGCGCCGAGCACGAGCACGGCGGCGGGGAACGCGAGCGGCCACGGGCTCCACGGGTCGAGCACCACGACCGGATGCATCAGCCGAGCCCCTCCTTCGTCCAGTCGAGGTTGATCTGCTGGCCGATGTAGACCGTCTCGCCGAAGTCGTGGATCTGCGGGTTCATGCGCAGCAGCTGCTGCTGCGGCACCTCGAAGCGCTGGGCGATGTCGAAGAAGCTGTCGCCCTCCATGACGGTGTATCGGACCGGCATGCCGGCGTCGTCGAAGACCGCGGCACCCGAGGCCCCCGTGATGGGGCCGGTGTCGTAGGCCGGGCCGGGTTCGTAGACGGGCGCGGGTGCGTTGGGCACCGGCTCGGGGGCCGGTGCGGGCTCTGGTGCGGCCGCCGGCGGCGGCGCGGGCGCCGGGGTCGGCGTAGGCGTCGCCGTGACCGTCACCATGACGGTCTCTGCGGGCGGCGGCGACTGCGGGAAGCAGCCGGCGAGCAGGAGGGTCGCGGGGACGACGGCGAGCAGGATGCCTCGGCGTCTCGTCGTTGCGCTCACATGTCTCCCGCTCGTTTCACTCCGCCCACTCTATGCAGGCGACGGCCCGGGCGTCCACGCGCGAGCGACTCGCCATGGACATGATGGACGCACTTCTAGTATATTAACAGTGTCTTCGGGAAATCGCCTGATGAAGTGTCCGGGTGCTCCCTTGGGGGGTGGTGTCTCCCGGTTCCGGGGGCGCGCTGACGACGTCGGCTCGCCCGCCCAGCAGGCTCGGTACTCGGAAAGGAGGTGCGTCATGTTCGCGCTCATCTTCGTACTCGGTGCACTGGTCGTGGCGGGGATCGCTGCGTCGCTCGTGCAGCTTCGCCGCGATGGCTACCGGCAGATGCCGGTTCGGTTCGCCTGATCTTCCTGAGGTGCCGTCTGTCTGAGACCCGGCCCGCCCGAAATAGGGCGATCGCCCGATGAGCCGGGGGCGCCTTAGCGCGCACGCTTGAGGCATCTCGATCACGGAGGCCATCATGCAGTTCTCGGCAGAACTCCTCGTCCTGCAGCTTCACGACGCCGACCTCAGGCACGCCGAGCGCGAGCTCGAGCGTCGCCGCCGAGCGGCCGAGCGCGTCGCGCCCGAGGGTGAGGCACCCGAGGCCTCGCTCAGGAGTCGCCGCCGGCGGCCGGCGCGCGCACCGCGGCTCGCGCTGCGGTGAGCAGGCGCCCCTCGGTGACCGACGGAGCGCCGGCGGCCGGGTCGGCGCCTGGCACCGCGCGCGCCCGGGCGACCGCCGAGGTTCGCGTCCCGGGTCGCCGCGCCGATGTCGGCGGCCCATGGGACCATGAACAGGTGACGACGTCGGTGTCGAGCCCCGAGATGGTGGGCCGGCAGGCCGACCTGGCCTGGCTCGAGAGCTCGCTGGTGGCGGTGCGCGAAGGCGTGCCGCGCACCGCGGTGCTCGGCGGCGAGGCGGGCATCGGCAAGACTCGTCTGCTGCTGGAGTTCACGCGCCGCTGCGGCGCCGACGTGCGGGTGCTCGCGGGCCAGTCGGTCGACCTCGGTGACGTCGCCGCGCCGTATGCGCCCGTGAAGGCGGCGCTGCGAGCGCTCGTCGCCGACGTGGGCCCGGAGGCCGTGCTCGCCTCCGTCGGTCCGGGGCGCGCCGCGCTCACGGCGCTCCTGCCTGAGCTCGCGTCGGGCGAGCCGGAGCCCGCCGGGCCCGCGGCCGCCGGGGCGGCCGCGACCGGGCAGCTGCACGAGGCGATCGCCGTCCTGCTCGAGACGCTGTCGCGCGACCGACCGATCGTCTTCGTCGTCGAAGACCTGCACTGGATCGATGCGGCCTCGCTCGCGCTGCTGCGCTTCCTCATGCGTGCGCTCACGGCCGGCCGTGTGCTGCTCGTGCTCACCTACCGCACCGAAGACCTCGGCCGCGGCCACCCGGTGCGCGCGTTCCTGACCGAGGCCGAGCGCGACCGCAGCGTCGAGCGCCGCGAGATCAGCCGGCTCAGCCGGGCAGAGGTCGGCCGGCTGGCCCGGCTGCTGGGCGGTCCGCCCGGTGACGCGTCGGCACCGAGCGAGGCCGCGATCGAGCGCGTGTACCAGCGCAGTGAGGGTGTGCCGTTCTTCGTCGAAGAGCTCATCGGCATCGACGGGTGCCGCGATGAGATCGGGCTTCCGGCCACACTCCGCGACCTGCTCCTCGTGCGGTACGAGCGGCTCAGCGAGTCCAGCCAAGAGCTGCTCAGGCTCATCTCGACGGGTGGCGTCCGGGTCTCGCACGCGCTGCTTTCGGCGGTGCACCGGGGCTCGCCCGACGAGCTCGATGCGGCCGCGCGTGAGGCCGTGATCGCGGGCGTCCTGACCGTCGAGGGCGACGAGTACGGGTTCCGGCACGCCCTCGTCCGCGAGGCGATCCTCGCCGATCTGCTGCCGGGCGAGCGCACCCGGTTCCACGCCAGGTACGCCGAGGCGTACGAGCTGGCCTCGGCGACCGGCACACGCCGGCTCGCGGCCGAGATCTCGTTCCACTGGCTCGGTGCCCACGACGCGGTACGGGCCTTCCCCGCCACGATCCAAGCGATGCGCGAGGCGCGGGCCGCCGCGGCGTACGCGTCCGCGGCGCAGCTCGGCGAACGGGCCATCTCGTTGTGGGAGGTCGTGCCGGAGGCCGAGCGGGTCGCGGGGATGGGCAAGATCGAGCTCATGGGGCGTACGGCCTCGCACCTGCGGAACGCGGGCGAGAGCGAGCGCTCGCTCTCGCTCATCCGTGCGGCGCTCGAGGAGTGCCCCGATGACGACGCACAGGTGCCGAGGCTCCTCCGGGACCAGGCGCTGGTGCTCTCGAGTCTCGGTCGGCCCGGCTCGGCAGAGCTGCTCCGGGAGGCCCTGCACCGCATCGAGGCGCTCGACGACCCGGTATCGCGCGAGTTCCGCGCGACCGTGCTGATCGCGCTCGCCGGCCGGCTCATGATCGCGGGCGAGTTCGGGCCGGCGGTCGAGGTCGCCGACGAGGCGCTCGCGCTCGCGAGCGAGGCCGACGCTCCTCGGGCCGCGTCGGTCGCCATGAACATCCTCTCGGTGAGCCGTGCGGAGCGCGGCGAGGTGGCCGAGGGGCTGGCCGGTCTCGAGGAGGCGCGCGAGCTCGCGCGCGGTGACGGGTCGGCGCTGCTGCGGTACTGGACGAACGCGAGCGACCTGCACTATCTGGTGGGCCAGATGCACCGGGCCGTGCGCACCGCCGAGGAAGGGCTCGCGCGGGCGCGCGAGCAGGGGCTCGAACGCAGCTCGGGCGTCATCCTCGCGTCGAACGCCGTCGACCCGCTCTTCGCGCTCGGCGAGTGGTCGCGGGCCGACCAGCTCGTCGAGCGCGCGCTCGGCCTCGACCCGCCGACCTCGTTCACGGTGTATCTCGTGCGGGCACGGATCTGGTCGCTCGTCTGGCGCGGCGAGCTCGACGAGGCATCCGACCTGTACCGTTCCTCGCGCGCGGCCTGGTCGTCGGTCATGGACCTCGAGATGCAGGCGCGCCTCAGCGTCGGCCGTGTCGCGACCGAGCTCGCGCTCGAGTCCGGTGATCTCGAGGGCGCGTGGCGGGCCGTCGCGCCGCTCGTCGACGAGCCGCTGCTGCCGCATCCGGGCTACGCCCTGCCCTACCTCTGGGCGGCGGCACGCGTGCTCGCCGAGGCACGACGCGAGACCGCATCGGTGCCCGAGCTCGCCGACGCGGCCGGCCGAGACGCCGAGGCCGTGCTCCGCGACCTGATCGCGCGCGCCTCGTTCTGGCCGACCGCACCGCTCTGGACGGCGTTCTTCGAGGCCGAGCTCGTCGACCACGCCGATGTCGTCGGGCGTGACCGGGCCTGGCGCGATGCGCACCGGGCCGCGCTCGCGCCCGAGACCCCGGTCTTCCTCGAGCCCTACGCCCTGCTGCGGCTCGCCGAGGCGCAGCTCGCGGCGGGCGACCGCACGACGGCACGCGCGACGCTGCAGACCGCGTTCGAGCTCGCGCAGACCCACGGCATCGGGCTGGTCAGGGCGCGCATCGAGGCGGTCGCCGCCGCGAGCGCGCTCACCGTCGGCGATGCGCCGCCGCCGCCCGCCTCGTCGGCGAACGCGGGCCTCGAGCTCACGCCTCGCGAACGTCAGGTCCTCGCCCTCGTCGCCGAAGGGCTCAGCAACAAGCAGATCGGCGAGCGCTTGTTCATCAGCGGCAAGACGGCGAGCGTGCACGTGTCGGCGATCCTCCGCAAGCTCGGTGCGACCACCAGAACCGAAGCCGCCGTCCGGGCGGGTGCGCTACGGTGAGCGACGTGACGAGCCTCGACGAGATCCCCATCACGACCATGGACGGCGGCACCACCTCGCTCGCCGCATTCGCCGGGCGGGCGGTGCTGATCGTGAACGTCGCCTCGCGCTGCGGGCTCTCCCCGCAGTACGCGAAGCTCGAGCAGCTGCAGCAGACGTACGCCGACCGCGGCCTCACGGTGCTCGGCTTCCCCAGCAATCAGTTCCTGCAGGAGCTGTCGACGAACGAGGCGATCTCGGAGTACTGCTCGACGACCTGGGGCATCACGTTCCCCATCGTCGACCGGGTGCGCGTCAACGGCAAGCACGAGCACCCGCTGTACACCGAGCTGAAGAAGGCGCCCGACGCCGAGGGCAACGCCGGCCGGGTGACCTGGAACTTCGAGAAGTTCCTCGTCGCGCCCGACCGCACGGTGAGCCGGTTCCGGCCTCGCACCGAGCCCGACGACCCGGCCGTCATCGCGGCGATCGAGGCGGCGCTGCCGGCATGAGGCCGGGCCCCCGCCGAAGCCTCGCACAGTCCGACATCGTCGCCGCCGCGTTCGAGATCCTCGAGCAGAGCGGCTTCGCCGCCGTGTCCATCCGGGGCGTCGCCGGCGCGCTCGGCCTGACGCCGACCGCGATGTACACCTATTTCCCGAGCAAGCAGGACCTGCTGCGCGCCATGGTCGACGAGCTGTTCGCGGGCGTGACGGCGGATGCCTCGGGCGAGACGGATGCGGCGCGAGCCCGCCTGCTCGGCGCCGCCGTCGAGCTTCGTGAGCGGCTGCGCGACCACCCGGGCTCGGTCACGCTCGTGACGGGGCACGGCGTCGCGGGCTCGGGCACGATGGCGCTCATCGAGCGGCTCGGGCAGGGATTCGCCGACGCCGGTCTCACGGTCGACGACGCCGCGCGGGCCGCGCACGCGCTCCTCGCCCACACGGTCGGGCAGGTCGCGCTCGAACAGGCGTGGGGTGAGGCATCCGCCGACGACTCGGAAGCCGTGCTCTGGAGCGACGAGCCCGCCCGTCCCGTCGCCGACGCCGGCGAGCGGCTCGGCCTGCGTGCCGGCGACCCGGTCGAGTTCCGCACCTCGGCCGAGCGACTGATCGCCGCCTGGGCGGCCTGACCTCGCGCACGGCGAGGCAGGCCGGCCCGGCGGCGACCAGCCCGGAGCGGCGCGCTAGGAGTCGAACCCGACCCCGGCGGCGTCGAGCGCCTTGAGCCACAGGTTCCGCTTGCCGCCGTTGTGGTCTGAGGCGGAGAGCGACTTCTTGGTGACCTCGATGCCGAACGCGCGGAGCGGCTCGGGCGGCCACGGGATCGGCTTGGAACGCACCATCTTCAGACGCGTGAGCTCGGAGTCACGGCCCGCGAGCAGGTCGGCGACGATGTCTGCGGCGAACCGCGTCGAGCCGACGCCGAGGCCCGTGAAGCCCATCGCATACGCGACCTTGCCGCCGAGCGCGGTCCCGAAGAACGGGCTGAACCGCGTGCAGGTGTCGATCACGCCGCCCCACGCGAAGTCGATGCCGAGCCCCGACAGCTGCGGGAACGTCTCGAAGAACTGCTCGGCCAGGAGCTCGAACGTCTTCGGCCGCTCGTCGAGCTCAGGCGCGATCCGGCTGCCGTAGTGGTACACCGCGTCGTAGCCGCCCCAGAGGATGCGGTTGTCGTCGCTGAGCCGGTAGTAGTGGAACTCGTTGCCGGCGTCGGTGAGCCCCTCGCGGCCGCTCCAGCCGATCGACGCGAGCTGCTCGGGCGTGAGCGGCGCCGTGCCGAGCGCGTAGTCGTACACCGGAACGGTGTACAGACTGAGCCGCTTGAGCAACGCGGGGAACGCGTTCGTCGCGAGCACGACCGACGCCGCCCGGATGGTGCCCGCGTCGGTCACCGCCTCGACGACCGCGCCGCGGTCCTGGATGGAGCGCACCGGCGTGTGCTCGGCGATGGTGACGCCCAGCCGCTCCGCGGTGTCCGCGAGGCCCCACGCGAGGCGCGCCGGGTTCACCAGCGCATTGCCGGTCGGGTCGAACACTCCCGCGAGATACGTCGGCGAGTCGACCCGCGCGCGCACCTCGTCGCGCGACAGGAAGTGCGTGGTCTTGCCGTGGCGCGCCGCCGTCTCGACGCCCGCGCGGAGCTCTTCGACCTGGTGCGGATGCACGGCCACGGCGATCTTGCCCACGCGCTCGAAGCTGCAATCGACCCCGAACTCCTCGAGGTCGCGCTGCATGCCGTCGAGGTTCTCGCGGCCCAGGCGCTCGAGCTGGTCGATCTCCTTCGGCCAGTGCCGGAGCCCGTTCGCGAGACCGTGGGTGATGCTCGACGAGACGAAGCCGCCGTTCCGGCCCGAGGCCGCACCGCCCACCCGCTCGGCGTCGACGAGCAGGATCTTCGCGCCGGGGCGCTCCTTCGCGATCCGGATCGCCGTCCAGAGGCCGGTGTAGCCGCCACCGATCACGAGCACGTCGACGCTCGTGGGGCCGTCGAGACGGCCTCGTGCGGCGGGTCGCTTCGGGTCGGCGAACCACATCGGTCCGCTGCCGCTCGGGATGCTGGTGGTCGCCATGGTTCCGACGGCGCTCATCGGGTCACTTCCTGTCGTCTTCGAGAACGTGAATGCTGGATCGTTCGACGGCGATGCTCACCGGGCTGCCCACGGGCTTGGCGGCGGCGGCGGCGAGGGGCACCTGCGCGACGACCGTCAACCCGTTCAGGTCGACCGTGAGGGAGGCGTCATCGCCGAGGAAGATGCTGTCGGACACCGTGCCCTGCAGGGTCCAGCCCCGCTGGGCGGCGCCCAGCGCGACATCGCGCGGGCGCACCGAGGCGACGAGGTCGGCGCCGTCCCGCTCGGTCGCGCCCGGGAGCCGGTCGACGGGGATCAGGTTCGCGCCCGTGAAGAACTCCGCCGCGTACGCCGTCGGCGGAGCCAGGAAGAGATCGGTCACGGGCGTGCAGGTCACGAGCTTGGAGTTGCGCATGATCGCGACCCGGTCGGCGAGCGTCAGGGCCTCCTCACGGTCGTGCGTGACGTAGAGGATGGTCGTGCCGAACTCGCGGTGGACCTCGCGGATCTCGCGGAGCATGTCCTGCTTGAGCGCCTTGTCGAGGGCGCCGAGCGGCTCATCCATCAGCATGAGCTTCGGCGAGTACGCGAGCGCCCGCGCAATGGCCACGCGCTGCTGCTGACCGCCCGAGAGCTGCGACGGGCGCCGCTTCGCGAACGCGGACAGGTGCATGCGCTCGAGCATCTCGGCGACCCGTCGCGAGCGGTCGCGCGAGGACCAGCCGCGCATGCGCAGCCCGTACTCCACGTTCTTCTCTACCGTGAGCGTGGGGAAGAGCGCGTAGTTCTGGAAGACCATGCCGATCTCGCGGCGCGACGGCGCGAGCCTCGACACGTCGCGGTCGCCGAGCATGATGCGTCCGCTCGTGGGGGAGTCGAAGCCCGCGATCATGCGGAGCAGGGTGGTCTTGCCCGAGCCCGACGCGCCCAGCAGGCAGATCAGCTCGCCCTGCGCGACGTCGAGCGAGACATCCTGCACGGCGTAGTCGGAACCGAACAGGCGGCTGACCTGATCGAGGCGCACGGCCGGTTGTGTGGTGTCAGTCATGCTTTCTTCCTCTGGCGACGCCGAGCGGGATGGCGACGAAGATGGTGGTGATGATCACGAGGGTGGCGGCGATCGCGGTGATCACCGGATCGCTGCCGTACCGGACGGAGTCCGAGATCGCCTTCGGCAGCGTCTTCAGACCCGGCCCGCCGAGGAAGTCGATGAACACGGCCTCCTCGAACGCGAGCTGGAACGCGGCCGCGAAGCTCGCGACGAACGCCGGCGCGAGCATGGGCAGGGTGAGCCCGCCCCACGCGCGGAACTTCGACGCGCCCAGCACGTTCGCGACGAGCTCGACGTCGCCGTTCAGCTGCCGGATCGCGGTACCGCCGATCAGCACGACCATCGGCAGGCCGAGCATGGCGTACATCAGGACGATCCCGATCTCGCTGCCGCGCAGGCCCGTCGCCGAGTACACGACGAACATGGCGACCGCGTACGCCGAGACCGGCAGCACCAGGCTGACGAGACTGAGCGTCTCGATGCCGCCGCGGAACGGCAGCCGCGAGCGATGCACCGCGATCAACGTCGCGAGACCGACGACGAGCGCGACGAGCGCGCTCATGAGCGCGAGCCTGATGGAGAGGAACAGCGGGTCGGTCCACTGCGGGGACGTGAAGAACGAGACGTAGCGATCGAAGCCCCAGCTCTTCGGCGGGAAGGAGATCGCGGAGTCGGTGGAGAACGACAGCACCACCGCGAGCACCGCCGGCGCGAGCACGATGACGATGATCGCGCCGATCGCGATGCCGGTGAGCACGGAGAACACGCGCTCCGACGGACGGACGGGTTGACTGGCCATCAGCGCAGCATCTGCCTTCCTGCGTTCCGCCCGCCGGCCAGGATCGCGGCCCCGAGCGCCATCAGCGCGATGAGCAGCACGACGATCGCGGTCGCCGCGGCGCCCGGGAAGTCGTACAGCGTGAAGATCTGCTGGTTGATCACCGTCGCGAGGAACGGCGAGCGCAGCCCGCCGAGCAGCACGGGGGTCACGTAGAAGCCGAGCGACAGCACGAAGATGAGCGCCGCGGTCGTGAGCATGCCGCCGCGGACGATCGGGAAGATCACGGTGCGCAGGGCGGTCATCCGGGTCGCGCCGAGCACCTTCGCCGAGGCGATGAGGTTGTGGTCGACGTGCGAGAACACCGAGTAGAGGGTGAGCCCGGCGTAGGGCAGCAGCGAGTACGCGATGCCGTAGACGACGGCGACCGGCGTGTAGAGCAGCTGGAGGGGCTGCTCGATGAAGCCGAGACCGAGCAGCGCGGAGTTGATCGGGCCGTTCGCGACGAGCAGCAGCAGGATCGAGTAGTTCTTGACGATCGTGCCCATGGTGAACGGGATGAGCAGCGCGATCCAGGTCAGCACGCGGAGCCAGCGACGCGTCGTGGCGTGCAGCGTCCACGCGATCAGGCCGCCCGCGAGCACCGCGATGAGCGCGACGATCAGGCTGTCGAAGATGGTGGTGGTGAGCGCCCGCACGCTCACCGGGTCGGTGAACACCTCGGCGAAGCGCTCGGGTCCGGCGCCGTCGGAGAACGCCTGGACGAAGAGCTGGATGAGCGGGTAGACGACGAAGAACGCGATGGCGATGAGCACCGGGGCTGCGAACAGCAGCCCCTGCCACGGCCCGAGATGGGGGTGCCACCCGGAGGACCGGGTGGCACCCTTCGCGTCATGAGCGCGAGTGGAGGTCATCAGCCGCCCTGGACGACGTTCCGGATGCCGGTGTCGACCGCTTCCTTGTTCGCCAGGTACCACGTGAAGTTCTGCTGCACGAGCTGCTCGAAGTTCGCGGGGTAGTCGGCGAGACGCTCGGCGGCCTCCTGGGGCATGACCTCGAGGGCCTCGGCGTTCGGGACGCCGTAGCTCATGTCCTCGGCGAAGCCGGCCTGCGCCTCGGGGTTCTCGGCGACCCACTGCATGAACTGCTCAGCGGCGGCCTGGTTCGGGGCACCGGTCGCGATCGCGGTGTAGCCCGGGTCGTAGACGCCCGACCAGTTCACCGTGATGTCCAGGCCCTCGTCGACCAGGTTGTACGCACGGCCGCTGTAGATGAGGCCGAAGTCGGCCTCGCCCTGGCGCAGCACCTGCTCCTGCTGGTCGCCGCTGGTGTACCAGACGGTCGTGGCGGGCTCGACCTGCTCGAGCTGCGCGAGCGCCGCGCCGAGGTCGATGTCCTCGCTCATGGTGTCCTGGCCGCTGGCCGCGACGAGGGCTGCCGCGAGCTGGCTGTAGTACTCGCCCGGGATCTCGCGGTTGCCGGGGAAGGCCGCCGGGTCGAAGAAGCCCTCGAGCGAGTCGGGGCACTCCTGGCCGGACGCGTTGTTGCACGCGATGACGTAGCCGAGGTTCGCGAACGTGAAGCCGAACTCGCTCATCTTCTCCTCACCGAGGGTCTCGGTGAGCGAGGTGCTGAGCTCGGCCGGCAGCTCCTGGATGAGGCCTTCCTGGTACATGTAGAACGCGTCGGCCGCGCCGAGGCTGTCCATGATGTCCCACTGGACATCGTCGGCGTCGACCATCTGCTGCATCTGCGTGACCTGGGTGCCGGGCACGTCGATGATCTCGACCTGGATGCCGGTCTCTTCCTGGAAGGGCTCGGCGAGGTTGGTGCGGGTCGCCTCGGTGAAGGCGCCGCCCCAGCTGGCGATGACGAGCTTGTCGTCGCCGGCCTCGGCGGAGCCGGAGCCGCCGCCGGAGTCGCTCGCGCAGCCGGTCATGGCGATCATCGCGACGGAGAGCGCTCCGATCGTGGCGAGAGGACGGAGGTTTCGCATGGGACTCTCCTGTGGTGGTTGGGTGACATTCGGGGGGACACGGGTGGTGCTGTGGTGCTGGTGATGCAGGTCGTGCGGTGGTGCGGGTGGTGCGGGTGTGCGGTGGTGCGCGGCCGGGTGGGCCGGATCCCGCCGTCTCTAGTTGGAGACGACGATGAACTCGTGGGGCAGCTTGGAGAGGACGGTCGTGGCGTCGTCGTCGATGATGAACGTGTCGAGCAGGCCGAGACCGCACATGCTCTCGAAGTTCGTCACCATGCCCGACTCGAAGACGCGGTCGTCGTCCTCGCCGCCGACGACGGTGAACTTCCACTCGCCGACCCAGTCGGGCGGGAAGGCGATGCCCATCTCGTAGCCGCCGATCCAGATGTTCTCGTTGAACTCGAACACGCCGGCGTCCTGGTAGTAGGCGTAGAGCTCGGCGCACACGTCGCCGACGCGAACGCCGGGGCGGGCCTTCGCCGTGAGGATGTCGAACGCGCCGGCGAGCTTGTCCATGAGCGCGACCGCGGCCTCAGGGGGCTCGCGGAACGCGAAGACCTGACTGCGGTTCGAGTGGTAGCGGTTGAACACGCCGCAGGGGTCGACGTCGAGGAAGTCGTGCTCCGTGAGCACGCGGCGGCCCGAGATCTCGTGGTAGACGCCGAGACCCGCGAGACCCGCGAACGCGACCTGGTGGATGCCGGCGGGTTCGCCGCCGGCGTCGGAGAGGCCTTTGATGAG
>NZ_JAVKGQ010000028.1:0-17827 GCF_031432255.1 Agromyces aerolatus
CCCCCCGACCCCCCTTTGACCCCCCCCCCCCCCCCCCCCTCCCGCCTACCCCCCCGCCAACGCCGCCGCCCGTGTGTGGGAAGCCGAAAAGTGGGTTGGAAGGCACGCAGGGGCGACTTCCAACCCACTTTTCGACTTCCAACGCGGTGGGTGCCCGGTCAGGAGGGGCGGCGGGGGAAGGGCTAGGAGGCGGCCTTCTTGCGAGTGGCGGGCTCCTTCTTGGCCGCGGGCTTCTTCGCGGGGGCCTTCTTCGCGGGCGCCTTCTTGGCGGGCGCCTTCTTCGCGGGCGCCTGCTTCGACGAACCGGATGCCTCGTCGGCGGCCTCCTCGTCGGCATCTTCGTCCGAGGCCGCCTTCGACCCTGCGCCCGCGCCGCCGCGCTTCGCGGCGATCGACTGCCGCAGGGCCTCCATGAGGTCGATGACCTCGCCGCCCTCCTCGTCCTTGGGCTGCTCGCCGAACGTCTTGGCCGTGTCGAGCGCGTCGCCCTCTTCGATCTTCGCCTTGATGAGGGTGCGCAGCTCCTCCTGGTACTCGTCGACGTACTGTTCGGGCTCGAAGTCGGTCACGAGGCTCTCGACGAGCTGCTTGGACAGGTCGAGCTCCTTGGCCGAGATCTTCACGTCCTCGTTCAGGCTCTTGAACTCCGCCTTGCGCACCTCGTCGCTCCAGAGCAGCGTCTGCACGAGGAGCACGTCGCCGTGCACGCGCAGCGCCGCGAGGCGCGTCTTCTGCCGGAGCGCCATCTGCACGATCGCGGTCTTGTCGGTCGACTCGAGGGTCTTCCGCAGCAGCACGTAGGCCTTCGACGAGGCCGAGTCGGGTTCGAGGTAGTAGCTCTTGTCGAACATGATCGGGTCGATCTGCTCGGTGGGCACGAACTCGACGACCTCGATCTCGCGGCTGCGCTCGGCGGGCAGCGCCTTGAGGTCCTGGTCGGTGATGATGACCGTCTGCTCGCCGTCGTCGTACGCCTTGTCGATGTCCTGGTAGGGCACGACCTCGCCGTCGATCTCGCACACGCGCTGGTACCGGATCCGGCCGCCGTCGGCGGCGTGCACCTGGTGCAGCGACACGTCGTGACCCTCGGTCGCGCTGTACAGCTTCACGGGCACGTTGACCAGGCCGAACGTGACCGCACCCTTCCACACGGCTCGCATGCTCCCAGTAGACACCCCGATACATCTGCATGTGAACCCCTTGCAACGGATATCGCGCGCACCGCGCATGCGAAAGGATGGCGGCATGGGTGGGGACGAACGGCAACTCGTCGAGGTCGATGGCCGCCGACTGCGGCTGACGAACCTCGACAAGGTGCTGTATCCCGAGACGGGCACGACCAAGGGCGAGGTGATCTCGTACTATGCCGAGGTCGCGCCGGTCATGGTGCCGCTGGTCGCGGGGCGTCCGGTCACGCGCAAGCGCTGGGTGCACGGCGTCGGCACGGCGGATGCCCCGGGGCAGGTGTTCTTCGAGAAGGCGCTCGCCGATCATGCGCCGGACTGGCTGCGCCGCGGCACGATCGAGCATTCCGACGGCCCGAAGACCTACCCGATCGCGGACAGCCGTGCGGCGCTCGTCTGGCTCGCGCAGCAGGCGTCGCTCGAGGTGCACGTGCCGCAGTGGCGGTTCACGCCCGACGGCGCGCGCGGCAACCCGGACCGGCTCGTGTTCGACCTCGACCCCGGCGAGGGCGCGGGGCTCGCCGAGTGCGCCGAGGTCGCACGCATGGTGCGCGACATCCTCGCCGGCATGCGCCTCGAGGCATATCCCGTGACGAGCGGCAGCAAGGGCATCCATCTGTACGCGCCGCTCGACGGCGCGCAGACCTCGCAGCAGATCTCCGAGGTCGCGCACGAGCTCGCGCGTGCACTCGAGGCCGATCACCCCGACCTCATCGTCTCGAGCATGAAGAAGGCGCTGCGCCCGGGCAAGGTGCTCATCGACTGGAGTCAGAACAACCAGAACAAGACCACGATCGCGCCGTATTCGCTGCGCGGGCGGCACCGCCCGACGGTCGCCGCGCCGCGCACCTGGGCCGAGCTCGACGATCCGGAGCTCAGGCATCTGGAATGGCAGGAGGTGCTCGAACGGGTCGGCGCGGGGAACGATCCGGCGGCGCCGCTCGAGGCATCCGGCCCGTCGACCGGCCCGCTCGCGACCTACCTGTCCATGCGGAACGAGGGCGAGACGCCCGAGCCTATGCCGTCCGCGGCATGGGGTCCGCCGGCCGACGGCCGGCTGCGCTTCGTCATCGGGGAGCATCATGCGCGGCGGCTGCACTACGACCTCCGGCTCGAGCGCGACGGCGTGCTCAAGAGCTGGGCGGTGCCGAAGGGCGTGCCCGAGTCGAGCGGGGTGAACCATCTCGCGGTGCAGACCGAGGACCACCCGATGGAGTACCTCGACTTCGAGGGCACGATCCCCGAGGGGCAATACGGCGCGGGCAGCATGACCGTCTGGGACACCGGCACGTACGACGCCGAGAAGTGGCGCGACGACGAAGTCATCTTCACGCTCGCGGGCGCGCCGGGCGGCCCGCTCGGGAGCGTGCGCCTGGCGCTCATCCGCACGCAGGGCGAGGGGGAGAAGTCGAACTGGCTCCTGCATCGCATGAAGGAGCAGGCCGCCGCTCCCGCTGCACCCGCCCCATCTCCCTCCAGCGGGGTCGCGAATCGTCGCTCGCGAGCCCATGCAGCGACCATTCGCGACCCCGCTGGGGCGGAGTCGGAGGAACGGCCCATGCTGGCGACGCTCGGCACGGTCGGCGCGCTCGCGCGCGGCGACTGGGCGCTCGAGTGGAAGTGGGACGGCATCCGCGTGCTCGCCCGGGTCGAGGGCGGTGCGGTGCGGCTGATCAGCCGGAGCGGGCGCGACGAGACCGCGCGGTACCCGGAGCTCGCGGGGCTGGCCTCAGCGCTGCGCGCCGATGCGCTCGTCGACGGCGAGATCGTCGCGCTCGACGAGCACGGCAGGACCGACTTCGGCCGACTGCAGCCGCGCATGAACGTGACGAAGCCGCGTGAGATCGCCGAGCTCGCCGCCGAGATCCCGGTACGCCTGCTGCTGTTCGACGTGCTCGAGGTCGCGGGGACGCCGACGATCGACGAGCCGTACGAGCGTCGCCGGGCTCGGCTCGAACGACTCGTCCGCCCGGGGAGCGACGTCCCCGTCGAGGTGCCGCCGGTCGTGGAGGACGAGCCCGAGGCCGCGCTCGACGAGGCTCGCGAGCTCGGCCGGGAGGGGCTCGTGGCGAAACGGCGGGGCTCGCCGTACCGGCCGGGCGCGCGCAGCGACGACTGGCTGAAGCTCAAAGTCACCCGGACGCAGGAGGTCGTGATCGGCGGGTACCGACGCGGCTCCGGGACGCGGACGGGACAGGTCCGCTCGCTGCTCGTCGGCATTCCGGGCGCGCACGGACTCGAGTACGTCGGCCGGGTCGGCTCGGGGTTCAGAGAGGTCGAGCTCCGTCGACTGCTCGATGCGTTCCGGCCGATCGAGCGCGCCGAGGCGCCGTTCGTCGAGATGCCCGCGGTCGACGCGTCGGATGCCACGTGGCTGGAGCCGCGGCTCGTCGGGGAGATCGAGTTCGGCGAGTGGACGAAGACCGGGGTGGCGAGACATCCGCGCTGGCGAGGGCTGCGGCCCGACAAGTCGCCCGACGATGTCGTCCGGGAGGAGCCGGGCGGGCCGTGAGTCCAGCCACCGGGATCGCCTACGCGGCGATGCTGGCGCCGTCACACGCCGTGGGCACCGGCGCGGGTATGGTTCATGCATGGGCACCCTGTACTACGGCGATTCCGGGACGCCGATCGGCATCGAGGACCGCGCGCTCGCGCACCTCAAGGTGGCGATCGTGACGAAGCTCCGTCGTGGCGAGAGCTTCACGCTGTCGTGGCAGCACCCCGATGATCAGCCCCGGGGCCGCAGCACGCTCTGGCTGCATCCGACGATCCCGCTGCGCTTCGTGTTCGACGCCCCCGAGTCGCCCGACCTCAGCCGCGAGTGGGTCGAAGACCTGATGCGCTCCGCCAACTCGACCGGCGGCATCCAGCTCGTCGACGAGCACATCGACACCGAGGCGCACGCGGCACCGACGGGCGGCAGTCGTTCCGCCGCCCCGATCGCCGCCGTCTAGCGGGGAGGCCCGTCGCGTCAGGACGCGTCCGGCTCGATCAGCTCGAGCAGGGCGCGCTCCATGTCGCCCGCGGGGAGCACGACGCCCTCGGCGTAGGCCGTGAAGACGCGGGGGTCGATGTAGCTCGCCTTCGCGATCGTGGGAGTGTTGCCCAGGGCCTCGGATGCCGCGACCACCGCGTCCCGCATCGCGGCCGTGCGGGCCTTGCGAGTGGTCTCGGGACCGATCGCGGCGAGCCGTTCGGCCGCGACGACCGTCCCGCGCAGCGTGCGGAAGTCCTTCGCGGTGAAGTCGCCGGCGGTCCGCTCGCGGATGTCGTCGTTCACGTCCGACGCGCTCAGCGCGCGGTAGCGCCGGCCGTCCCGCCACGCGTACAGGCGCGCGGAGGCCGCCCGTTCGGCGTTCCGTTCGACGAACGCGGCGAGCGTGGCATCCGGGATCGTGAGGTTCTGCGCGATGCCGCCCTTCGCGCGGAAGCGGAACCGCACGCGGTCGTCCTCTGCGCTCGCGTTGCGCACCAGGAGCGTCGTCAATCCGCGGGTCTTCGCGGTGGAGAGCGACTCCTCGGAGCCGACCCGCAGCGCGCCGAGGTCGAGGGTGCGGAACGCCGCCGCGAGCACGAGCGTGCGCAGCGGCTCGTCGCCGGCCAGATCCTCGAGGACCGTCTCCCGGGCTGCCGGGAGGGCGCGGATGAGCGCCGCCATGCGCAGGAACTTCTCGGCGTCCTGCCGCTCGCGCCACGCGGGATGGTAGAGGTACTGCCGGCGGCCCGCGGCGTCGACGCCGACCGCGAGGATGTGCGCGTTCAGGGCGTCGGCGATCCACACCTCACGCCAGGCGGGAGGCACCGCAAGCTCGGCGAAACGAGCGCGCTCCGCGCGCCCGGCCGCGGAGCCGTCCGCGTGCACATAGGAGAAGCCCGTCCCCCGGCGGACACGGGTCCAGCCGGGGGACGAGTACGGTTCGACGCGGCGCAGTCTGGGCATCTGACTCGGCGAGGGCTCAGTGGTTGCGGAGGGCGTCGATCAGTTCGGCCTTGCGCTTGCCGCTGTAGCCCGAGAGCCCGAGCTCCTTGGCGCGCTTGCGCAGCTCGTCGACCGTCCAGTCCTCGTAGTCGCCGTGTGTGCCGCCCTTGCGCCCGACGGCGCTGCGACCCTGGTTCGCTGCGGCGTTCGAGATGCGCGCCGCCTTCTCCTTGGACGCCCCGTCCTTCCGGAGCTCTTCGTAGAGCTCGGGATCCTTGAGCGACGAGTTCTTCTTCCCTGGCATTGCGTCTCCTTTCGCGAGGCGTTCTCGAGGCTTCTCGAGGACTAGAGGCCCTTCCCGCCCGTCACCGGCAGAATCGCGCCGGACACGTAGGAGGCCTCGTCCGATGCGAGGTACACGTACGCGCCCGCGAGCTCGGCCGGCTGGCCGGCTCGGCCGAGCGGTGTGTCCTGGCCGAAGCTCGGCAGCTTGTCCGGCCAGCCCGTCGCGGGGATGAGCGGGGTCCAGATCGGGCCTGGTGCGACCGCGTTCACGCGGATGCCCTTCGGGCCGAGCTCCTCGGCGAGCGCCTTGGTGAACGCGACCTGGGCCGCCTTGGTCATGGCGTAGTCGACGAGGGCGTACGACGGGTCGAAGCCCTGGATCGAGGCCGTGGTGATGATCGACGAGCCGGGCTCGAGCTTGGGCACCGCCGCACGGGCGATGAAGACCGGCGCGAAGAGGTTCGTGCGCATGACGCGTTCGAAGCCGTCCGTGGGGATCTCGTCGATGCCCCCGCGTTCGCGCTGGTGCGCGGCGTTCAGCACGACCAGGTCGAGGCCGCCCAGCTCCGAGACCGTGCGGTCGACCACGGAGGTACAGAACCCCTCGTCCCGCAGATCGCCCGGGAGCAGCACGGCCTTTCGGCCGGCATCCTCGATCCAGCGCGCCGTCTCTTCGGCGTCCTCCTGCTCTTCGGGCAGGTACACGATCGAGACATCCGCCCCCTCGCGAGCGAAGGCGATCGCGACCGCCCGCCCGATGCCGGAGTCGCCGCCCGTGATCAACGCGTGCCGCCCCGTCAGCTTGCCCGACCCGCGGTAGCTCTGCTCGCCATGGTCGGGCTGCGGGTGCATCTCGCCGGTCAGTCCCGGCTGCGACTGCTCCTGCTTGGGGAACGGCTCGGCCGTGTGCTTGGTGGTCGGGTCGATGAGGTGGTCGTTCATCGTGGATGTCACGCTCCTATCGGTGGTTGGTCGGCCACGCTACGCGCGCCGCACGCGGGGCCTGAAGGGGTTGACAGTCGCCGTGGCCGGTCGGGCGCCGACCTGCTGAGAGCGCGCTCATTCGCGGGATAGCATCGGCGCGAGAAACCGGTCAACCCCTTCCGGGGGTCGTTCCGCCGGGCGTAGCTTGATGAACGTGGGGACGCCAACCGCGTCTCGATCCGGTCCTCATGCGGGGCCGGTCCCGTATGTCGAACACGTGCGGAACCGTGAAGGAGATTGATATGAACATCCTCGTCGCAATCATCGCGATCGCCGCTGTGGTGCTGCTGATCACCGGAGGTGTGGTGCCCACGCTGAACTTCCTGCTCTGGGTCGGCATCGCCCTGGCGATCATCGCCGTCATCGTGTTCCTGCTCCGGTACATCGGAGGGAACAAGCGAGCGGTATGACCGCCGCCGGCGGCTCCGCCGCCGGTTCGCAGAGCTCGAACGGGCGCCCCACGGGGCGCCCGTTCGGCGTATGGTCGAGGAGTGGGCACGCTGTTCTACGGGGAGTCCGGCACCCCGATCGGCATCGAGGATCGTGCACTTTCACATCTGAAGGTCGCGATCACCACGAAGCTGCGGCGCGGCGAGAGCTTCACGCTCTCCTGGCAGCATCCCGCCGACCAGCCGCGCGGACGGAGCACGCTCTGGCTGCACCCGTCGATCCCGCTCCGGTTCGTCTTCGACGAGCCCGAGCGCCCCGAGCTGAGCCGACGCTGGATCGAGGAGCTCATGAAGTCGGCGAACTCCACCGGCGGGATCCAGCTCGTGATCGAGCAGGTCGAGCGCGCCGAGGCCGGCACCGACCCCGGCGCCGACCCCGGCGACCCCGGCGCCGACCCCGGCACCGAGGGCTGAGCCCCGGCACGGATCGGGCCCGGCCGGAGCGACGGAGTCGGCTCCAGACCGGGCCCTGCGGGCTGCCCGAGGATCAGGCCCTGAGGTCGGGGTCGCTGCCGATCGCTCCGTCGCCCGTCGGCGGGACGGTGCCGGTCGCGCCACCCCGGCCCTCGTCGCCGTCGGCGACGTGCCGGCCCGTCGACGGAGCGCCCATGCCCGACATGCCGCCGACCTCGCGGTCAGCGGCTGACCCGCCGGCCGCGCCGCCCGCCGCGGCTGACCCGCCTGCCGCGCCGCCCGCCGCGGGCTGCCCGCCGTGGATCTCGCCGCGCCAGGCGCCGGTCTCATCGCCGCGCGCCTCGATGAACCGCTTGAACCGTTCGAGGTCGCGTCGGACCTGCATATCGTCGATCTGCAGCGCCGCACCGGCCTTCTCGACGAAGCCCTCGGGCTCCCACTCGAGCTCGAGGTCGAGATGGGTCCGCTCCGGCCCGTCAGAACGGAACGCGATGCGCCCCCGGTGCCTCGGCTCGTCGATGCTCTGCCAGGCGACGTGCGAGTCCGGGACCTGGTCGGTGATCTTCGCGTCGAACTCGCGCTTGACGCCGCCGATCGACACGATCCAGTGCGTCGTCGCGTCGTCGAGCTGGCGGATCTCCTCGACGCCGCCCATGAAGTTCGGGAACGACTCGAACTGCGTCCACTGGTCGTAGGCCACGCGCACGGGTACGTCCACGTCGATGTCAGAACTCACGGTCGTACTCATCTCGACTCCTTCCGTCAGGACGCTGGGTGCGCCCTCGGTCACGGTAGGCAGGCGGCGTTCGCGTGATGAGGGGGTTGCCGGGGTCGGGGGCGGATGCTACGAACGAGCCGCCTGCGGAGGGGGCGATCAGTCGCCCTCGAACTCCGCGTGCTCGTCGGGCTCGGGCACCCACTGCAGCCCGCCGGTGCTGTTGGCCTGCAGCAGCAGTTGCTCGATCCAGAGCCGGTTCAGCCTCGGTGAACGATTGCCGCTGAAGACGAACTGCAGGGGGATCGACTCGTGCAGCCAGAGCGTCGTGCGGCCGCTGCCGTTCGCCACGCCGTGCTCCCAGGTGAGGGAGAAGCTCTCCGATCGGCGGAGCTTGCTGAGGATGGCGACGCGAAGGTGCGCGAGCGTGCGGTCGTCGATCTCCAGCTCGCGTTGCGAGGAGTTGTAGATCAGTCGGCCCATGGAGCGATCGTAGCGGCCGGCGCCGATTGGCGATCGGAGAACTCGTGAGTTAGAGTAACTGGGTTGCCTGATGCGGCGAATGCGCCAGGCGGCATCCCATGCGCCCGTAGCTCAATGGATAGAGCATCTGACTACGGATCAGAAGGTTGGGGGTTCGAGTCCCTCCGGGCGCGCCATGTGATGAGTCTCACGGCCTCGGTGCCGGCAGTATCACCGGAGTGCCTTGGGTCACCAGAGCGCCCAGGCACGGATCGATGCGGCGAGTTGTCGCCGAATCAGGTATTCTGTGAATTGCCTGAGGATCAGTGCGTCGCGCTTCGACCGGGTGGATCCCATGTCATATGGCCCGGATAGGCTCAGCACACAACCGTTTTCCGGGTCTGGGGTACAGATGGTGGGTGGGTACGCGGGTGCGTTGTCCGTGCCCTCGGTCGCGCGCCTGGTGCTCGGCCGCGGAGGCCACGGCTACATCCGTCGCGCCCACGTGGCGCTCATCTCGCTCGCATTCGCGATCATCGCCGTGCAGCTCGCCGACGCCGGTGGGCCCGGCGCTGGACTGCCCGGCGCGGGGCTGGCCGGCGCGGGACTGGCCGGGCAGCCGAACCTCTGGGCGCTGCCGGCCATCGCGGCCGCGGCCGCCGCGGGCGCCATGCTCGTGATCGTCTCGGGCTCGCCGGCCAGCCTCGAGGTGCTCCGCACGCTCGGCCTGCCCGAGATCAGCGCTGCGCGACGAGCCCGCGCGAACGGTCTCGTCTGGGCGGGAGTCGGCCTGCTCATGGTGCACTTCACCGCACCCGCCTTCGAACCCGTGCCCGGTGGTCCCGTCATCGTGGGTCTCGTGTTCGCGCTCGGCCTCGGCGTCGGCACCATGCGGCTGCACCGCGCCGCGATCGATCACGAGGCGTACCGCAGCTTCAACCTCGTCGCCCTCCTGCTCGCCGCGGGCAGTCTCGCGAGCATGAGCATCACCCCGACCGGTGAGTGGTGGGTGCACAACTTCAGCACGCTCGGCACCTCAGACGACATCGCGGCCGCGTGTTTCAACATCGCCATCACCATGTCGGGTCTCGGCATGGCCCTGCTCGGGCCCGCGCTCAGCGGCGCGCTGCGTTCGGAGCGATTCCGGCTGCGGCGCGGCGGGCTGACCGCGGTCCGCGTGCTCATCGCCTTCATCGGGGTGAGCCTGATGGGCGTCGGCATCGTGCCGATCGACCGAGCCACCGACCTCCACAACCTCTTCGCGTGTGGTGCGGCCGCGGGCTTCGCCGTGCTCGCGCTGGGTGTCCAGCTCTGGGCCCGGCGGATGCCTCGCACCCTCGTCGTCTTCTCATACGCCGCGCTTGCGGTCGAGATCGCGGCCATGATCGCGTACGACGGACTGAAGGTGTTCAACCTGACCGTGTTCGAGATCGTCGCGTTCACGCTCGTGTTCGCGTGGCTGATCGTGCTCGTGGCCGTCACCGGCCCGGCCGCGCTCGGCGAGCCCGCCGGCCCGGACGCCCTGACCTCCGTGGCGGCCGAGCCCCCGGCGAGGCACCTGGTTCCGCATCGCGTCCGCCGCCAGGCCGGCGCTCGCACGCCGGCGACGCGCTCGGCCGGCCACGCACGCCGTTCCCGCGCACCGGTGACGGTCGGTCGTGCCGGCCGGCGGCGCACCCTGGCCGCCGTGCCCGACGAGCCGCCCGACCGACGATCGCCGCAGACATCCCGCCCATCGCTCGTCGGCGCGCTCGACGGCGCACGGCGTACGGTCGAATGATGAACGAGCAGTCCTACGAGATCATCCGGAACGACGATCGCAGCCGGTATGAGGTGTCCGACGGCGCCAGGGTGCTGGGCTTCGCGATGTTCCGGGAGGAGCCGGGCCGCGTCGTGTTCACCCACACGGTCGTGAAGCCCGAGTTCGAGGGCCGGGGGATCGGCAGCGAGCTCGCCCGGCACGTCATCGAGGCGACCATCGCCGCCGGCGACACCATCGTGCCCGAGTGCCCGTTCATCGCCGCCTATCTCGAGGAGCACCCCGAGTACGCCGACTCGGTGGCGGCCCCGACGCGCTGAGCGGTCCGGGCGACCCTCGGGGCCCGACTCGCGTCGCCACATTCCTCGCGCGGGAGTCTGGTGTCTGAGGCATCCTCGCGTTACCATGCGAATAAGCCCGAGCCGGCCCCAAAAGCCGGCGATCCGCCCTCAACGCGAGCCTGTGACAGTGCATGGCTCGACACTGAGGACGCTCGCCGAGCTCAGTTCGGGTCGCTCGGCGGGGGAGGCCTCTACGGGAGGCCGCGGCGGGGCGGGAGGTAGGGTTCCCGCCCCACCGTCTGCGCCTGCCGCGTCTCGGCCGGCGGGCGGGGCTCAGCCGGCCGGTGCGCCGTTGACCGAGAGCCGGAGTCGGTCGCAGAGCTCGGAGAGGCGTGCGAGCTCGTCGAGGTCGAGCGCGGTGCCCACGTGACGCGTGATCGCATCCATGTGGGAGATGGCGACCTCGCGGAACAGGCGGAATCCCTCGGGTGTGATCGCGACGATCGTGCCGCGCCCGTCGAGCGGGTCGTCGGTCTTGGTGAGCAGCCCGCGTGCGGTGAGCCGGTCGACGAGCCGGCTCACGCTCGGCTGGGTCAGCAGCACGTGGCGGTTGAGGTCTTTGAGGCGGAGACGTCGCTCGGGCGCGCGCGTGATGTTGAAGAGCACGTCGTACTCGTTCAGCGAGATGACGTCGGACGGGAACTCCGCAGCGAGCGCGCGCATGACGGCGACCTGCGCCCGGAAGAGCGACTCCCAAGCCGCGACCGTCCGAGTGCGATCTGCCATGAGGGACTCCATTCGTTGTGCGATGTCTGTGCGTAACAGAATACGGAAATCGCGCGCGGAGCATGCTCTTCGATGGACGGATTGCAGGCGAATTCACGGTGTGCGGTCGTCGTCCGCAGCGCCCGGATGCGATCGTCGGCGCGGACGGGAGCCACGCGAAGGCCCCGGTGGAAATGAGTGAGGGCCGGTCGTAGAGGCTGACGACCGACCCTCACTCTTGCACCAAGAGTGTCCTGCAATCACATTCCGCACCGGCCGCCACAGCAAACAGCCGGTGCTCTTCGAATATATAACAGATCGATAACGCTGCGCTAGAGGCAGTTCGATCGAATCAGAACACGTCAGGGCTCGGCGTGGACGCCTGCCGGATCGAGACGTCGGCGTGCCGGTCGAAGCGGTAGCCGGACCCGCGGACGGTCCGCACGATGTCCTGGTAGTGGGCGAGCTTGGAGCGCAGGCGGCGCACGTGGACATCGATCGTGCGCTCGCTCGGGGCCTCATCGTCGGCCGCGGCCCAGAGGTTGTCGATGAGCTCATGGCGGTCGATGGTGCGGCCCTCGCGCAGCACGAGGTACTGCAGCAGCTCGAACTCCTTGTAGGTCAGGCCTGCGGCCTCGCCGTCGAGCAGCACGCGCTTGCGCGAGATGTCGATGATGACGCCGTTGGGGTGACGGTCGAGGTCGTCGGCCGTGTCGTCGGCGCGCTGCTTGGCGAGTGCGGCGGGGTCCTGGAGCGCGAGGCGCACCACGTCGACGTCGCGGCCGCCGGCGCCCTCGGGTGCCAGCGCGACGGCGGCGTAGGTCTCCGCCGAGGGTGCGACCTCGGCGGTGAGGCGCCGGAGCGCCTCGACGATGCGGTGCAGGCTCGTGCCGTCGGCGAGGGCCTTCGCCTCGTCGATTCCGACGTAGAGCACGAAGCCGCGGGCTTCGGTGCCGTCCGGGACGGCGCGGACGCGCGGCGCAGCCGCGGCGGGGGAGGTGGGTGCCGAGGCGACCGACGGGGTCCCGGCGATCTCGGGACGGCCGGGCTGAGGTGCGAGGGCGACGGCGGGACGGGTGGGAGCGTACGCAAGCGACATGACGATTCCTTGTGCGAAGTGCGAGGTGCGGCCCGCGGAGATCGGGGCCGGTTCAAATGGCCGGCTGGCGGCCGGGTGAAGCGCCGAGAGCGGCGGTTCGAGCGAGAGCCCGGCGACCTGGATGCGGGTCGCGCGCGGCCTCGGAGGAAGGGCGCAGGATCAGCGGCACATTCGACAACACATGGGGGCACGCGCCGACATCATCATGTCGGCAGTCCTGTTCGCCTCGCGGGCGGTCAGGGTGCGTGCGGTGTCAGTCATGCTGCGAGTAAAACGGACCGGCCCCGGATGTGTCAATTCGTGACGTCCGCATGACGGAGCATGACATCGCACACGGTGCGCGCGCCCCCGCGACCGGGAGAAGGATCGCGGCCGAGTGCGGAGGTGTCGCAAGACCCTTTCGAGATTGCGCCGCCCAAAAAATCTTCTTGTGCGAACATCGCGAGGTATCGCGACAGGCGTGAAGATCCTTCGCGGCACCCGGCGCGCGCGACGTGCTTATACCGTGCCGTAGAGCCGGTCGCCGGCGTCGCCGAGGCCCGGCACGATGTATCCGAGCTCGTTGAGCCGCTCGTCCACCGCGCCGAGCACGATCGTGACCTCGCGACCGCGCAGCGCATCCTCGACGGCCGCGAGGCCCTCGGGCGCCGCGAGGATGCAGATCGCGGTGACGTCGACGGCGCCGCGCGCGAACAGGAACTCGATGGCCGCCGTGAGCGAGCCGCCCGTCGCGAGCATCGGGTCGAGCACGAAGCACTGACGGTCCGAGAGGTCGTCGGGAAGCCGCTCGGCGTACGTCGTGGGCTGCAGCGTCTCCTCGTCGCGTGCCATGCCGAGGAAGCCGACCTCGGCCGTCGGCACCATCTTCGCCATGCCGTCGAGCATGCCGAGACCCGCCCGCAGAATCGGCACGATCAGCGGCTTCGGCTCGGCGATCCGCACGCCGGTCGTCGCGGCGACGGGGGTGACGAGGTCGACGGGCTCGACGCGCACGTTGCGTGTGCCCTCGTAGGCGAGCAGCGTCATCAGCTCGTCGACGAGGGAACGGAACACGGGCGACGGGGTCCGGGCGTCGCGCAGCACCGTCAGCTTGTGGGTGATGAGCGGGTGATCGGCAACGTGGACTCGCATAGGCTCGAGTCTAGTTCCGGCGGGTTTCGGAGGGAGAGCGCGTGGACGTGCCGATCTCGCGGCTCCACCGGGAGTGGATGCGTCTCGCGCTCGCCGAAGCGGAGCAGGCGCCCGCGACGCGTGACGTGCCGGTCGGTGCGGTGGTCGCCGACGGGCGTGGCCGCATCATCGCCGCACGGCGGAACGAACGTGAGCTCACGCGCGATCCCACCGCCCACGCCGAAGTCCTGGCGATCCGGGACGCCGCCGCCGCGATCGGCGACTGGCGCCTCAACGAGTGCACCCTCGTCGTCACGCTCGAGCCGTGCGTGATGTGCGCCGGAGCGATCGTGCAGTCGCGCGTCGGCACCGTGGTCTTCGGCGCCTGGGACGACCAGGTGGGCGCCGCGGGATCGCTGTACGACCTGCTGCGCGACCGCCGGTTCAACCATCGCGCCGAGGTGATCCCGGGCGTCGAGGCCGAGGCCTCGGCCGACCTGCTCCTCCGCTTCTTCGAGGACCCGCTCAGGCGGCCCTGACGGTCGCCGCCGAGGCATCCGTCATTCGAGGCCTTTGATGACGATCGCGTCCGTGGGCGGCGCGACCGCCTCGGGGTCGACCCAGACGTCGGGCTCGATGTAGATGACGCGGGCCGTCGGCACGACCTCGCGGATGCGCCGCTCGATGACGTTCGTGGCCGCGGAGACCTCGAGCAGCCGCTGGTCGGCGGCGAAGCCGAGCTTCGCGGCGACGAGCAGCTCGTCGGGACCGAGGTAGAGGGTCTTCATGTGGATGATGCGCTCGGCCTCGGGGCCGTTCAGGATCGCGCGCTCGATCTGCTCGAGCTCGCTCTCGTTCGCGCCCTCGCCGACGAGCAGGCTCTTCGTCTCGATGCCGAGGATGATCGCGACCACGATGAGCAGCGTGCCGATCGCGAGCGTGCCGATCGCGTCGAACGTGCTGTTGCCCGTGATCGCCGTGAGGCCCACGCCGAGCAGCGCGAACACGAGGCCCGTCAGCGCGGCCAGGTCTTCGAGCAGCACGACGGGCAGCTCGGGCGCCTTCGCGCGGCGCACGAACTGCACCCAGGTCTGCCGCCCGCGCAGCGGGTTCGACTCCTTGACCGCGGTGCGCAGCGAGAACGACTCGAGCACGATCGCGATGCCGAGCACGAGGATCGGCAGCCACACGTTCGTGAGCTCGTGCGGATGCTGCAGCTTGTCGATGCCCTCATAGATCGAGAACACGCCGCCGACGGAGAACAGGATGATCGACACGACGAACGCGTACACGTACCGTTCGCGGCCGTAGCCGAACGGGTGCTCGCGGTCGGCCTGCTTCTTCGCCTTGCGGCCGCCGAGGATCAGCAGCAGCTGGTTGCCCGAGTCGGCCAGCGAGTGCACACCCTCGGCGAGCATCGACGCCGAGCCCGAGACCGCCCACGCGATGAACTTCGTGATCGCGATGCCGAGGTTCGCGAGGAACGCCGCGATGATGGCCTTCGTGCCGCCTGTTGCACTCATGCGGCAATCCTAGGATGGGTCGCATGCCGCGACCGGACTCTGTGACCCTGCCCACGATCGCCTTCCTCGGGGCGGGCTCGATGGCCCGTGCCGTGCTCAACGGCCTGCTGCGGCCGGGGGTCGTGATCGAGGGCGGCATCCGGGCCACGAACCGGTCGGCGGCGAAGGCCGCCGAGTTCGACGGCGTCGACGGCGTGGTCGCCTTCGCGACCGAGACGGATGCCTCCGCCAACCGCCGTGCGATCGAAGGCGCCAAGATCGTCGTGGTCGCGGTGAAGCCCGCGATGGTGCCCGACCTGCTGCGCGAGATCGCCGACGCGCTGGAGCCGGGGGTCATCGTGGTGAGCGTGGCCGCGGGCGTCACGGTCGCGACGTTCGAGTCGCTGCTGCCGGCGCACGTTTCGGTCGTGCGCACGATGCCGAACACGCCGGCCCTCGTCGGGCGGGCGGTCACCGGGGTGTCGGCCGGGACCCGTTCGAGCCGGGCCGACCTCGAGCTCGTGGTGTCGCTCTTCGAGACGGTCGGCGACGTGCTCGTCCTCCCCGAGTCGCAGCTCGACGCGCTGTCGGCGGTCTCGGGTTCCGGCCCCGCCTACGTGTTCTTCCTCATCGAGCAGCTCACCGCGACCGCGGTGGGCCTGGGGTTCACGCCCGAGCAGGCGGCGCTGATGGTGCAGGGCACGTTCCGCGGGGCATCCGAACTGCTCGCCGCCTCCGGCGAAGACCCCGCCGAGCTGCGCCGCCGCGTGACCAGCCCCAAGGGCACGACCGAACGCGCCGTCGCCGTGCTCGAGGAGGCGCAGCTCAAGGACACGTTCGACCGCGCCACCGCCGCCGCGCTCGCGCGCTCCCGAGAGCTCGCCGCCGGCGCCTGACCCACCCCTGACCCACCCCCCACTCAGCAACACCGAGTGTTACCGATCCGCCCCGGGCGTGGTCCGGTACCGACGACACGCGAGGCGGGTCGGTAACACTCGGCGGGGGGCGTGGGGGCGTGGGGGCGTGGGTTGGTGGGTTGGCGAGGAATATTGTCATAACCGGGAGTTTTTCGCGCGATCGGTTCGCTCGGAGCGGACATGACTTCCTGCTGGAACTCGGCTATGGTCACTCGGAAGCCCGCCAGCTGAAGAAGGGAAGCGAGCTCAATATGGCCGACAAGAACCCCCGTGGGAATTCGACCAAGAAGCAGGCCCAACCCTCCTTGAAGGAGAAGCGAGCGCAGAAGCGCGAGAAGGCCGAAGAGGGCATCGTGAAGGCGCGCAAGCGCTGATCCGGTCCGCGAGCAGGGCGGCTGAGCCGCACGCCGACGAGTTCGGCCACGCTCAGCCGCCGGCCCGCTCCAGCAGACCCGAGCCCGCCCTCCCTCGCTGGTCGAGTAGCGCGCGAGGGACGAGCACGCGTATCGAGACCCGGCGACCGTGGTCTCGGTACGCGTCGCCACGTCGTGTCCGCGCTATCCGGCCAGCCGCGGGCGCCGCTGCACGCACCCGCCCTCCCTCGTTGGTCGAGTAGCGCGCGAGGGACGAGCACGCGTATCGAGACGTGGTGACCGTGGTCTCGGTACGCGTCGCCACGTCGTGTCGGCGCTACCCGACCAGCGGCGGGCGCCGCTCCAGCAGCACCATGACCTCGAAGTGGGTCGTCTGCGGGAACATGTCGAAGACCCGCGCCCGCACCGGGCGCAGCGACGGCATCGCCGCCAGGTCCTTCGCGAGCGAGACGGCGTTGCAGCTCGAATAGAGCACGTGCGAGGCATCCGACCGCTCGAGCCAGCCCGCGAGCTCGGCGCCGATGCCGCGCCGCGGCGGGTTCACGACGACGAGGTCGGGCGCGGACTCCGCACCCAGCGCGAACGCCGTCGCGTCACCCGCCTCGAACCGCACCCGATCGAGCGCCGCGTCGGTGCGGCTGAGCTCCGCGCTGGCGACGGCCTCGACGCTCGTCTCGATGCCCGTGACCGTCGTGCCGCCCCCGGCGAGATGCAGCGCGAAGCCGCCGACGCCCGAGTACAGGTCCCAGGCCTCGTCGGGCGCGAGGTCGCGGATCCAGTCACGCGCCTCGGCGTACAGCGCCGCGGCGATCGCGGTGTTGGTCTGGAAGAAGCTCTGCGGCCGCAGATGCATGGTCACGTCGCCCAGTCGCATCGGCAGCGTCTGCTGCGCGGTGAGCACGACCTCGTCGTCGCCCTCGAGCACCGCCTTGTGCTCGGGCAGCAGGTTCGCGCTCACGACCCTCGCGTTCGGCAGCTCGGCCAGCAGGGTGGGCAGGTGCTTGCGCAGCCGCGGCAGTGGCTCGGTCGAGCGCAGCACGAACCGCACCATGAGCTCGCCATCGGGCGACTCCGTGATGATCAGATGCTTGAGCTCGCCGCGACGCGCGGTGACGTCGTACGGCGTCAGCCGGGCGAGCGTGATGAAGCGGGCCAGCACCTCGAACGCGGCGCGGTGGCCGGGCGAACAGATACCGCAGGCCTGCAGGTCCACGCCGTGTCCGTCGGCGTCGAGCACGCCGATGGTCGGGGCGTCGACGGTGCCGCCGACGACCATCTTCGCCTTGTTGCGGTAGTCGCGCTCGCCACTGGCGACGGCCGGATGCCACGTGCCGACGCCGAACGGCGCGAGCAGCTCCTCGGCGCGGCGCTGCTTCGCCGCGAGCTGCGCCGCGTACGGGTCGCCCATGAGCGAACACGACCGGCATCGCCAGTCGTCGAAGTACCCGCACTGCACCCGTCCAGCGTACGCGGCCCCCCCCCCCCGCCCCCCCCCCCCCCCCCTCCCCCCCCGGGGCCCCCGCCCCCCCCCCCCCCCCCCCGGGGGCCGCGGCCCGCCGAAGCCGCCGCCGGGACGCTGGAAGCCGCCACCGGCACCGCCGGGACCGC
>NZ_JAVKGQ010000029.1:0-15759 GCF_031432255.1 Agromyces aerolatus
CTTAAGCCCGCTTGGCCTCCGCCTTCGGCGCGGCGCCGCCGCGGCGCCGCCGCCGCGCCGCGCCCTACTCGCGTGCGAGCCGGAGCGCCCGCTCGGTGAAGTAGCGGACTTCGCCGTCGATGTCCTCGACGCCGAAGACGAACTTTCCGGACGCCGTCGCCCGCACATCGACGACCTCGCCGCGCCTGCGCGGGGTGGTGACCTCGGCTCCGGGCGTGAAGATGGATTCGCTCATGCGTCAGATCATGCGCGCACGGACGGCGGGCCGCCTCCCCCGTGAGGCGGACTCAGCGCGCCGCCGATCCCGACCTCACCGGGATGAACAGCGCCAACCCCAGCGCGAGCACGAGCACGATGCCGAGGATGCCGAAGTACGGCGCGCCGCCGACCGCGACGAACACCGCGAACGCCATCGGCGCGAGGAAGCTCACCGCGCGCCCGGTCGTCGCGTACAGCCCGTAGAGCTCACCCTCGCGACCGGGCGGGATGAGCCGCCCGAGGAACGTGCGGCTCGCCGACTGCGCCGGCCCCACGAACAGGCAGAGCGCGAGCCCGGCGACCCAGAACACGGTCTTCCCGGCGTCGTGCAGCACGAAGATCAGCGTCGCCGAAACGACGAGGCCGATGAGCGCGGTCACGATCACGGGCTTGGCCCCGACCCGGTCGTCGAGCGTGCCCACGGCGATCGTCGACACGCCGGCCACGACGTTCGCCGCGATGGCGAACACGATGACCTCGCCGGGCGAGAACCCGAACACGGATCCGGCGAGCACCCCGCCGAACGTGAACACGCCGGCGAGCCCGTCGCGGAACACCGCGCTCGCGAGCAAGAACCACAGCACGTTCCGCTGCTCGCGCCAGAGCCGAGCGATGTCGCGGCCGAGCCGCGCGTACGACGCGAAGAACCCGACGCGCTGGCGCCGTGCCGCGGCCGGCGGCCGGAACTCGGGCACCGCGAACAGCACGGGCAGCGCGAACACCCCGAACCAGACCGCGGCCACGATCATCGTCACCCGCACGTCGAGCCCGTCGTCGCCCGTGATGCCGAACAGCCCGACCTCGGGCTGGATGAGACCGAAGTACACGATGAGCAGCAGCACGATGCCGCCGACGTACCCCATGCCCCAGCCGAACCCGGAGACCTTGCCGATCGTCGCGGGCGTCGAGACCTGCCGGAGCATGGCGTTGTAGTTCACGCCCGCGAACTCGAAGAACACGTTGCCGACGGCGAGCAACACGAGACCGAGCAGCAGGAACGACGGCTCGGGCCGTACGAAGAACATGCCGAACGTGCACGCGACGACGAGCGCGGTGTTGACCGCGAGCCAGAACTTCCGGCGCCCGCTCGTGTCGGAACGCTGCCCCGTGACGGGCGCGAGCACGGCCACCACGAGCCCGGCGGCGGCAAGCGCCCAGCCGAGCTGCGACTCGACCGCACCGGCCGGCCCGAACGATCCGCTCGAGAGGTACACCGTGAACACGAACGTCGTCACGACCGAGTTGAACGACGCCGAGCCCCAGTCCCACAGTCCCCACGCGAGGACTCTTCCGCGGCGGGTGCGGGCGTCGCCGGTCGCGCCGGTCGCGCCGGTCGCGCCGGTCGCGCCGGTCGCGTCGGCGTCGAGCGTCGCCGGGTGCGCGGATGCCTCGGACGAGGCGGTGGGGTCGGTCATGTCGGCAGTCTCATTCCGTCTGGTGGACGGTGTCAGTATGGCCGGTGAATGACGGGTGACGGATGCCCCGCCCGGGGGACGTCGAGATCCACCGCGACCGGGAAGTGGTCGGACGGGTATCGCCCGTCGACGGTCGCCGTCACGATCCTGACCGCGCCCACCTCGGCGACGCCGCGCGGCGCGACGAGCACATGATCGACGCGCCGGTCGAGCTGCTTCGTCGCCTCGAGCGGCGCGAACGGCACCGCGCGGCTCAGGGTGACCGCGTCGGTGGCGCCGTCGCCGAGCGACCAGGTGTCGTCGGCGACGGCTGCGAGCGGCGCGAACTCGCGCTGGCCGGGGTCGCAGTTCAGGTCGGCGAGCAGCACCGCGGGTGCCGAGGGCGTGGCCGGGGCGAGCAGCTCGGCGAGCCGGGTGGTCTGCGCGAGCTGGTCGTCGGCGTAGGCCGGCTCCCACTCGAGCGCCGCGACGAGCACCCGCACCGAGGCATCCGGAACCCCCAGCTCGGCCTCGAGCGCGACCGGCGCGACCTGCCGGTGACTCACGGGCAGCTCATGCCGGGCGAGCACGCGGATCGGCCACCGGCTCACGAGCCCGACGCCCATGCGCACGCCCGCCTGGTCGTCCTGCTCGGGCGGGACCGGCTCGGGCGGCAGCGACGGCGCCGCGAACGCGGCGTGCAGGTCGAGATGGCGGGCCACGACGTGCGCCTGCGTGTCGTCGTCGGTGCCCCAGCACTCCTGCAGGCCGATCACGTCGGGCGCGAGGCGATCGAGCGTCGTGAGGATGCCGCGCTCGCGAGCCCGCCAGTCGGGCTCGAAGCGCCACAGCACGTTCCACGTGACGAACCGCATGTCTGCAGGCTACGCCGCGACCGTCCGCGCCGCGTTGCCGCTCAGCGGCACCAGTCGGATGATCCGCCGCTCTGGGTGAGCACGACGTCGCCCGAGTCGAGGTCCACGACGGTCGTGAGCCGGTCGAGGTACGACGGGTCGTGCGGGTATCCGTCGGCGCGCGCGTCCACCGAGACGGTCTCGATCGTCGCATACCGGCCATTCGGCGCGACGCAGTACTCGAGCAGCCTGCTGTTCTCGCCGGTCGCGTAGCGCAGGGTCGTGCCCTCACCGTCGACGCGCGCGAGCAGCGACTCCATGGCCACACCGCCCGCGCCGTCGCCACCGGTCAGCAGCACCGAGAGCACATGCGCGCCGGCCGCGTCGAGCTGGGTGACCCGGCCCGGGTAGGCCTGCTCGGGGAGCTCGGCGACCGGCAGGTCGTTCGGGAGCTCGTCGCCGGTCTCGAGGTCGAAGATGCGGCCGCGGTCGGGATCGGCGACGACGAGCAGGCGCGAGCCGGGCAGGAGTCCGCGCAGCTCGGCGGCGGAGCCGAGCGGGGTCGGCGGGGTGAGCCCCAGCGCGTCCACGACGAACAGCGCGCCGTCGAGGTCTTGCACCACGAGCGACGTCGTCCCCGGAACGAACCGCCAGTCCATGACCCGCAGGGGCTCGCCGTCGATGCCGAGCACCGGCTCGGGCGCGGCGGCCGCACCCGAGACGTCGAGCGTGAACAGCGTCTCGCGGAAGGCCGGCTCGGCGCCACCCGGCAGCGTCACCCCGTCGTGCACGAACGCGATGAGCGGATGCGTCGTCGAGCCGCCGATCGAACGCACGACGCCCGGCTCGGGCAGGCCCATCGTCTGCGTCGTCTCATCGAGCCCGGCGATGCGCAGCGTGTTCGTCTCGTCGTCCTCGATCGCGACCGCGACGACGGCGTCGCCCGCGTGGGCGAAGGCCTGCAGGCGCGGCGCCTCGACCACGACGGCCGGCGTACGCTCGGCGAAGCTCGAACGCAGCACGACGTCCGGCTGCCCGTCGGCGCTGCGTCGCGCCAGGGTGTAGACCGGGGCGTCCGCGGTCGTGAACCGGTGCTCGACCGACACCGCCGTCGGCTGCGCCTCGCCGACCACGCCGTCGACCGCGACCGTGAACTCGGTGTCGTACGGAAGCGGCTCGGCGAACTCGACGACGAGCGAGCGCCCGTCGATCGTGAGCGTCGCGGGCGCCTCGGGCTCGACGCGCACGTCGCCCTCGACGCGCGCGACGGGCTGGTTCATGGCGAGCACGAGGCGGCCGTCGGCCAGTCGCGTCACACGTTCCACATCGACGGATGCCTCGGCGAGCCGCGGTCCCTGCACGACCCCGGCGAACGCGAGGGAGACGGCCGCGGCGGCGAGCACGGCGATCGTGCCGAGCAGTCCGCGCCGGAATCGCCGCGACGCGGTCGTGGACGGCGCCGCCGGGTCGGCGGGATCGAGCAGCTCGGCCGGTTCGACGGTCTCAGAAGACATACGGCTGCTCCGGCTGCTCGGTCGGCACGACCGCGTCGGGCATGAGCACGAGCTGCTCGCCGCCGGCCGGGTCGAGCCCGAATCCGCCCGTCGCCTCGACCCAGTCGTCGACCTCGAACGTGTCGCGCCAGCCCGGCAGGTGCACGGCGACACCGATCGGCTGCGCGTCGACCGCACAGCACGTGACCGTGAACCGGGCGACGTAGAACGAGTCGTCGGGGTCGCCCGGGGCGGGCGTCACGAAGCCCGTGAGGGCGACCTCCTGGCCGGCGAAGGCCGTGGGATCCTCGGTCTGCCGCAGCAGCAGCGCCCAGTCCTTGACCGTGAAGCGGCTCGGGTCCGCACCCGCGAGGCTCGGCGCATCGCCCGCGAGGTCGGCGGTCGTCCGGTCGATGTCGCGGTCGACCGCGGTCGACGCCGTGAGCGTCGCCGGCGGGAAGACCAGCAGCGCGACCAGCGCCCCGACCACGATCACGCCGCCCAGCACCGCGCCGATGATCGCACGCCCCGCTGGTCGAGTAGCGCCCGAGGGACGAGGGCGCGTATCGAGACCCCGTGACCCGACCTCGGCGCCGGCCCATCTGGTCTCGATACGCTCGCTGGCGCTCGCTACTCGACCGGCGGACTGTTCCGGGTGGTGCTCGTGCTCATGATCGTCCTCCTCGTCGCGGCCCGGCACGAGCGCGAGCGCGAGCAGCGCGAGCACGCCGCCGACGATCGCCATGATCGCCGTGAACCCGAAATACCGCGGATGGATGTACAGTCCGAGCTGGCCCGTCACGGTGAGCCAGACGGTCGCGACGACGCCGATGAGGGTCAGCGCGACGCCCTTCCAGCGTTCGATGAGCCTAGGCCACAAGATTGACCCCCAACCCGATGGCGGCGCTCGCGAGCCCGACGATCGCTGTCAGCTGCACGAGCGTCCGCGCGGTGAACGTCGTACGCATGAGCGCGAGCATCTTGATGTCGATCATGGGACCGAACACGAGAAACGCGACGATCGCGCCCGGCATGAACGTCGACCCGAACGACAGCACGAAGAACGCGTCGACGTTGGCGCAGATCGAGATGACGAACGCGAGCAGCATGAGCGCGAACACCGACAGGATCGGGTTCTGGCCGAGCGTGATGAGGAAGTCGCGCGACACCGCGACCTGGATGAGCCCCGCGATCGCCGAGCCGACGAACAGCGCAGGCAGCATCGCGCTCGTCTCCTCGGCGAACATGCGCGCGGCCTTGCGGGGCTTCGACGAGGCATCCGAACCGGGGTGGGCGCACGCCGCCTGGAACCGGGGCGTCAGCAGCGACATGGGCTGCGGGTGGCGGCTGTACACCCACCCGACGAGGTTCGCGACGAGGAAGCCGCCCGCGATGCGGGCGATAAGGATGCCGTCGTCCCAGCCGAACGCCTGATACGTGGTGATGATCGTGACCGGGTTGAGGATGGGTGCGGCGAGCAGGAACGTCATGGACTCGCCGACCGTGAGGCCGCGCTGGATGAGCCCGCGCGCGAGCGGCACGTTGCCGCATTCGCACACCGGGAGCAGCACGCCGAGCAGCGACACCACGATGCGGCGCAGCACGGGATTGCGGGGGAGGCGCCGGATCAGGAAGTCCTCGGGCAGGAACAGCTGCACGCCGATCGACAGGCCGATTCCGAGGAACACGAACGGCAGGCTCTCGATCACGACGCTCACCGACAGGGTGATGAAGTCCTGCACCCGGTCGGAGAGCACGTCGCCGAGCTCGGCGGGCGCGACGAGGCGGATCGCGACGAGCGCGAGGATGCCGGCGATGCCGATGCCGATGCCGACGGACCTGGCGCGCGGGCGGCGCGGCGGGGCGAGCGTCTGGGACATCCCGATCAAGGGTAGGCGAGTCGTGGCCGCGAAGCTGGCGATCCGCCCGCGGGGCGCGACGTGCGCGGGACGCCCGGCGTCAGGCGGCGGGTGCGAGGTCCGTGACGAGCGTCGGCACGCTCACGAAGCTCATGCGTGCCGCTTCGACGACCACGACCGGGCTGACGCCCGTGCCCGGGTCGACGGGGCCCGTGAACGCGCCGGCCACGGGGTCGTCGGTCTGCGTGTACCCGTTCTCGGAGAGCACCCGCGCCCACGCGTCCTGCTCGCCATCGGCGACGTGGAGCTGCACGACGGTCAGGTGGACGTCCGAGTCCGGCCGCGCCCAGGTGCAGGCGGTGCCGCCCGCGGCGGCGAACTGGGCGGCGAGCGGGTAGCCCTGCGTGGCGCCCTCGCTGACCTCGAGTCCCTGCTCGGCGAGTGCCGTGGCCGCCTCCGGGGTCAGGACCGCGTCGCACGTGATCGGCTCGGGCTCGGGCTCCGGGGCGGGTGCAGCCTCGGTGGGCTCCTCCGCGGGGGCGCTCGGCTCGGCGCTCGCGCTCGCCGACGGCGACGCGGTGCGCGTCGGCGCGGGGCTCGCGGACGGCTCCGGCGAGGACGCGCACCCGCCGAGCAGCAGCAGCCCGCAGGCGAGGAGTGCGGTGCCGCCGAGGCGGAGCGAGGCGGTGGTCGCGGATCGAGCGGTCACTCCCGCAGCCTACCGATTGCCCCCGATGCGTTTCCCCACGTGAGGACCGGCCGGTCGCGCGGCGGCACGGCCGGCGCTGGCTGAAGGTGTGCTGAGAGTTGAGTCGATCACGCTCAAGTTTCGCGAAGTTCACTTGACATGTGCCGAGGGCTTTGCCAAGCTTGAGTCGTCGAGGCTCAAGTCTTGACGACCTGATGACTTTGGAGAGAACACACATGTCACGTGCAGTTGGTATCGACCTCGGCACCACGAACTCGGTGGTTTCGGCCCTCGAGGGTGGCGAGCCGACGGTCATCCCGAACGCGGAAGGATTCCGCACCACCCCGTCGGTGGTCGCGTTCACGAAGGACGGCGAGGTGCTCGTCGGCGAGACCGCCAAGCGCCAGGCCGTGACGAACGTCGACCGCACCATCTCGTCGGTCAAGCGCCACATGGGCACCGACTGGAAGACCGAGATCGACGGCAAGACCTACACGCCGCAGGAGATCTCGGCGCGCATCCTGCAGAAGCTCAAGCGCGACGCCGAGTCCTACCTGGGCGACACCGTCACCGACGCGGTCATCACCGTGCCGGCGTACTTCAACGACGCCGAGCGCCAGGCCACGAAGGAGGCCGGCGAGATCGCGGGCCTCAACGTCCTGCGCATCATCAACGAGCCCACCGCGGCGGCGCTCGCGTACGGCCTCGACAAGGGCAAGGAAGACGAGCTCATCCTGGTCTTCGACCTCGGTGGCGGCACGTTCGACGTGTCCCTCCTCGAGGTGGGCAAGGACGACGACTTCTCGACCATCCAGGTCCGGGCGACGTCGGGCGACAACCGCCTCGGCGGCGACGACTGGGACGAGCGCATCGTCGAGTGGCTGATCAAGCGGTTCAAGGACTCGACCGGCGTCGACGTCTCGAACGACAAGATCGCGAAGCAGCGCCTCAAGGAGGCCGCCGAGCAGGCGAAGAAGGAGCTCTCGAGCTCCATGTCGACGAACATCCAGCTCCCGTACCTCTCGCTCACCGAGAACGGCCCAGCGAACCTCGACGAGACGCTCACGCGCGCGCAGTTCGAGAACATGACCTCCGACCTGCTCGACCGCACCAAGAAGCCGTTCGAGGACGTCATCCGCGAGGCGGGCATCAAGGTCTCCGACATCGCGCACGTCGTGCTCGTCGGCGGTTCGACCCGCATGCCGGCCGTCTCCGAGCTCGTGAAGCAGGAGACCGGAAAGGACCCGAACAAGGGCGTGAACCCCGATGAGGTCGTCGCCGTGGGCGCGGCCCTCCAGGCGGGCGTCCTGAAGGGTGAGCGCAAGGACGTGCTGCTCATCGACGTCACCCCGCTGAGCCTCGGCATCGAGACCAAGGGCGGCATCATGACCAAGCTCATCGAGCGCAACACGGCCATCCCGACCAAGCGCAGCGAGACCTTCACGACCGCCGACGACAACCAGCCGTCGGTCGCCATCCAGGTCTTCCAGGGCGAGCGCGAGTTCACGCGCGACAACAAGCCGCTGGGCACGTTCGAGCTGACCGGCATCGCCCCGGCTCCGCGCGGCATCCCGCAGATCGAGGTCACGTTCGACATCGACGCCAACGGCATCGTGCACGTGTCCGCGAAGGACAAGGGCACCGGCAAGGAGCAGCGCATGACGATCTCGGGCGGCTCGGCGCTGCCCAAGGAGGACGTCGAGCGCATGGTCCGCGACGCCGAAGAGCACGCGGCGGAAGACAAGAAGCGCCGCGAGTCCGCCGAGACCCGCAACCAGGCCGAGCAGCTCGCCTACCAGATCGAGAAGCTCATCAAGGACAACGACGACAAGCTCCCCGCCGACGTCAAGTCGGAGGTCCAGGGCGACGTCGACGCGCTGAAGTCCGCGCTCGCCGGTGAGGACGACGACGCGGTGAATTCCGCGTTCGACAAGCTCTCGCAGTCGCAGACCAAGCTGGGCGAGGCGATCTACGCGTCGTCGCAGCAGGAGGCCGGCGCGAACCCGGGCACCCCCGGTGAGGACGCCTCGGCGACCGGCACCGACGGCGGCTCGTCCTCCGACGAGGACGTGGTCGACGCCGAGGTCGTCGACGACGAGGACGAGAAGAAGTAACCATGACTGACGAGAACCAGAGCCACGAAGAGCCGATCATCCGGGACAAGAGGCGGATCGACCCCGAGACGGGCGCGGTTCGTCAGCCCGAAGGCGGTGAGCAGGGCGCGGATGCCTCGACCGAGGCATCCGCCCCCGGCCCCGCCGCCCAGCCAGGTGCCGACCAGCCGGCCGGTGACGAGGAGCTCACGGTCGACGACATCCTGAACGCGGCGCAGGCCGAGGTGCAGGAGCCGTCGGCTGAGCACCTCGCCGACCTCAAGCGGGTCACGGCCGAGTACGCGAACTACCGCAAGCGCACCGAGGCGAACCGCGAGCTCGAACGCGAACGTGCGGTCGGGGCCGCGGTGGCCGTGCTGCTGCCCGTGCTCGACGACCTTGACCGGGCCGAGAAGCACGGCGACCTCGAGGGCGACGCACCCTTCGCGACGATCGCCGCGAAGCTGCGCGGCGCCGTCGAGAAGCTCGGGCTGAAGCCGTTCGGCACGCCGGGCGACGCGTTCGACCCGACGCAGCACGAGGCGATCTTCCAGCAGCCGTCCTCCGACGTCGAGGTCGACACCGTCGCCGACGTCATCGAGACCGGCTACCTGCTGGGCTCGACCCTGCTGCGCCCCGCCAAGGTCGTCGTCACGACCCCGGCGTAACCCCGCCCCGCTGGTCGAGTAGCGAAGCGTATCGAGACCTGGTAACCGATTCTCGAGAGCCCGTCACCGGGTCTCGATACGCGTCCTCCTTCGTCGGGCGCTACTCGACCAACGATCATTGAGCACAGAGAGGAGGTGCCGAATGGCCAGTCAGGACTGGTTCGACAAGGACTTCTACGCGACCCTCGGGGTCGCGAAAGACGCCAGCGAGGCGGAGATCAAGAAGGTCTACCGCAAGCTCGCCCGGCAACACCACCCCGATTCCAACCCGGGGGATGCCGCGTCCGAGGCGAAGTTCAAGGAGATCAGCGAGGCCTACTCGGTGCTCTCCGACGCCGAGCAGCGCAAGGAGTACGACGCGGTGCGCGCGATGGGCACGGGTGCCCGGTTCACCGCGCCGGGCGGCCCGGGCGCGGGCGGCTTCGACGACGTGTTCGGCGGCATGTTCGGCGGTGGCCAGCCCGGCGGACGCGGCGGCTACACATTCCAGCAGGGCGGCGGCGAGTACGACGATCTGCTCGGCAACCTGTTCGGCAGCGGCCGGTTCGGGCAGACGAGCGGCGGCTACCGCGGGTTCGGCGGCCCGACCAAGGGCCGCGACTTCACCGCGAGCACGACGCTCGACTTCATCACCGCGACCAAGGGCGACCAGATCACGCTGCAGGCCTCGGACGGCAAGCCGATCACGGTGCGCATCCCCGCGGGCGTGGCCGACGGTCAGAAGATCCGGCTGCGCGGCAAGGGCCAGCCGTCGCCCGACGGCGGCGAGGCGGGCGACCTCATCCTCACGGTCAACGTGCGCAAGCACCCCGTGTTCGAGCGCGACGGCCTCAACCTGCGGGTGAAGGTGCCGGTCACGTTCGGCGAGGCCACGCTCGGCGCGACGATCGAGGTGCCGACCCTCGGCGGCGACCCGGTGAAGCTCAAGGTCGCACCCGGCACGCCCAGCGGGCGTGTGCTCCGGGTGAAGGGCCGCGGCGTCGAGACGAAGAAGGGCACTGGCGACCTGCTGGCCGAGGTCCAGGTCGCGGTGCCGTCGCATCTCGGCAAAGATGCGGCCGAGAAGCTCGAGGCGTTCCTCGCGGAACTGCCGCACGAGAACCCTCGCGCCGACCTGATCGCACGGGCGAAGGCGTAGCCCGGCGATGAACGAGACCAGTCCGATGTTCGTGATCTCGGTCGCCGCCGAGCTCGCGGGCATGCATCCGCAGACGCTGCGGCAGTACGACCGGCTGGGCCTCGTCTCACCCACCCGCACGGCGGGCAAGTCCCGCCGGTACTCGATGCGCGACGTCACACAGCTGCGCGAGATCGCGCAGCTGTCGGCCGAGGGGGTGAGCCTCGAAGGCATCCGCCGAGTGCTCGGGCTCGAAGACGAGGTGACCGAGCTGCGCCGGCGTGTGCGCGAGCTCGAGACCGCGCTGGCCGACGAGATGCTCAACCGGCCCGGCCGGCGCGTGTTCGCCGCGGGCAGCGCGGGCGAGATCATCACGATCAAGGGCGGAACGCGCGTGCGCCGCGAGAACGCCGTCGTCGTCTGGCGCCCGCTCGAGCGCGAGTAATCTTTCTCCCCCCTCCCCCCGGTTGGTCGAGTGAGCTACGCGCCAGCGAGCGTATCGAGACCGGGTCACCGGGTCTCGATACGCGTGCTCGATCCTCGCGTGCTACTCGACCGGCGGGTGGGGGTGCTCGTGCCTCGCGGGGTCCTCGACCGGCGGGTGGGGCTCAGCGGCCCCAGGCGGAGGCGGGGGCCTCGACGACGGGCACGGGCGAGGTCGTCCAGTGCGCGCCGTTGCCGTAGTGGCTGGTCGCCCACGGCGAGGCCCAGATCGCGGCGGCCGTGGCGCCGGCGTCGGTTCCCGCGTCGAGGCCGGCCTCGATCGCGTCGTAGAACGAGAGCCGTCGCAGGCTGTCGGCGGCGTAGAACGCGCCGACCTGCAGGGTCGCGTAGCTGCCGAGTCCGGATCCGCCACCCGACCCGTTGCCGTTGTTCAGCGGGTTGTTGCGGTTCCACCAGTTGTCGGGCCCGTTCTCCTCGCGCATCCACTCGGTGATGACGGCGACGTTCGCCTCGGTGACGGGGAATCCGCCCTCGACGAGCACGAGCTTGGCCCAGTCGTGATTCGTCCCACCCTGCACGAGCGTCTCGGGGCCGGTCGACGCGGTGTACGACTCGCGCGAGACCGCGGGCTGCCGCGCATCTCCGGCGATGTTCACGCGCTGCACCGCGTCGCGGGTCGCGTCATCGGCGGATGCCTCAGCGAACGCCGAGCCGTCGGGCGCCGTCGCGTGCAGCGGGGCGAGCGCGACCGTGCCGACGAGCGCGAAGATCGCGGAGGCCGCGAGCACCCCGGCCGTACGCCGGAGCCGGCCGTGCACGGTCGTGCCGGGGTGCCGGGGCCGTCCGGAGCCCGCCGCCGTACCGGCCCGCTTCGCGGGCTCGCCGAACGTCGCCGCCTCGCGCGTGCGTGCGGCGCGTCGTTCCCCGGTGTGCCCCGATCGATGTTGGCGCATGCGGTGCCGAGGGTAGCAAACGAGCCTTGAGGCATCCATCCCGCCCGCGTCGCGCACACGGGATGCGTGGTGGCGCCGACGGCGGGTTGGCCGCGCTCGGGCGCCAGGCCGGATGCGATGGGTGGCCTGGCGCCCGAAGCGCTGCCGCCGGCGGGTCGCTCGGCGGGGGTTCGGGCCGGCGCGTGCGGGGAACACCTTCCGGCCCAGGTCCATGTGGTCCCCGGGTATGCCGCTCTGGTGAGCGGTGGTGGGCCGGCGCGTGCGGGGAGACACCTTCCAGCCCGGATCTTCTCAGTCCCCGGGTCGCCGCTCGACTGAGCGACTTCGGTCCGGCGCGTGCGGGGAACCACCTTCCGGACCGGTCTTGCTCTTCCCCGTGATTCCCACAGTAGCATACCGATATACCAAACGCAACACGTCGCTTTCTTCCGCGGTCGGTAGGCTGCCGGGGTGGATCTGAGTGCCGTGCGCCGAGCACCCGACGTCGAAGGACCCGGCCTCGAGGCGTTCGACGCGGCAGATCGGCTGATCCTCGACGAGGCGCAGCCGTTCCTCGCGAGCGCGCTGAGTGGGGGTTCTGATCCTCGCCCCGCATCCGCATCCGCATCCGCATCCGGATCTGCATCCGAGCCCGTGCCGCACGCCCGGCCGGGCATCGCCGTGATCGGCGACACGCACGGCGCGCTCGCGCTGAGCGTCGCGGCCGATCTCGGGATGGACGTACGGGTGCACCAGGACGCCCTGCTCGGCGAGCGGGCGATCCTCGCGAACGCGCAGCGGCTGGGGCTCGCGCACGCGGTCCGGGTCGAGCCCGCGACGCCCGCGCTCGTGCGCGACGCCCGCATCGTGCTGCTGCGTCTGCCACGTTCGCTCGACGCCCTCGACGAGCTGACGTCGCTGATCGCCGATCATGCGGCGCCCGGGGTCGTCGTGGTCGCGGGCGGCCGGCTGAAGCACATGTCCGTCGCGATGAACGATGTGCTGCGCCGGCGCTTCGCGCGGCTGGACGTGACTCACGCGCGGCAGAAGTCCCGCGTGCTGATCGCGCGTGAGCCCGGCGCGGCGCGGCCCGGGGCGCCCGCCTGGCCCCGCCGCGCCCGCGACGAGGCCCTCGGCCTCACCGTGGTCGCGCACGGCGGGGTGTTCGCGGGCACGACGGTCGACGTCGGCACGCGCTTCCTGCTCGACGTGCTCGACGCCGCCCTCGCGGGCGGTGACCCCGCCCTCGTGGGCGGCGACCCCGTCCTCGTGGGCGGCGATCCCGACCTCGTGGGCGGCGACCCCGTCCTCGTGGGCGGCGATCCCGACCTCGCGGATGGCGATCCCGGCCCGGGCCCGCGCACCGTGGTCGACCTCGCGTGCGGCACGGGCATCGTCGCCGTCGAGCTCGCGCGCCGCTTCCCGCGCGCCCGGGTCGTCGCGTCCGACCAGTCGGCGGCCGCCGCGGCCAGCGCCCGGCAGACCGCCGCCGCGAACGGCCTCGACGACCGCATCGTGGTCGAGCGCGCCGACGGGCTCGAGTTCGCCGCCGAGGCATCCGTCGACCTCGTCGTGCTGAACCCGCCGTTCCATGCCGGAGCCGCCGTCACGACCGCGCTCGCCGAGCGCCTGTTCGCCGAGGCCGGGCGAGCGCTCGAGCCGGGCGGGCGGCTGGTCGCGGTCTGGAACTCGCATCTGCGCTACCGGCCGGCGCTCGAGCGCCTGGTCGGCCCGACCCGGCAGGTCGCGCGCAACCCGAAGTTCACGGTCACGGTCTCCACGCGGCGGCCGCTCTGAATGACCCGAGCCGCGAAGGACGGCAAGTCCGTCGCGAAGGGGTGCAGGCCTCCGAGGATCGTGTCAGGCTGGGATGGTGACGGACACGCTCGAACGCACCGAACTCGACCTGGTGAACGACCCGGTGATCGAGGGCGTGTGGCGCACGATCGTCTGGGACGATCCCGTCAACCTCATGACCTATGTGACCTACGTGTTCCAGAGCTACTTCGGGTTCCCGCGTGCCGAGGCCGAGCGGCTCATGCTGCTCGTCCATCACGAGGGCCGCGCGGTCGTCGCGAGCGGCAACCGCGAGGCGATGGAGCGCCACGTGCAGGCGATGCACGGATACGGGTTGCAGGCCTCCGTGGCGAGGGTGGACCCGTGATCGTCGCAGGACGCACCGGGAGCGACGGCGTCCGGCTCGTGCTCGAGGCCGAGGAGGCCATGCTGCTCTCCGAGCTCGCCGACCAGGTCGACTCGGTGCTGCTGCTCGGCGCCGAGGACGATCCCGCGCTCGACCGCCTGCTGCCCAACGCGTACCCCGACGACCTCGACGCGGCACGCGAGTTCGCCCGCTACACGCGCGGCAGCCTCGTCGACGGCAAGCGCCAGGCGGCGCAGGCGGTGCGCGACGCGACCTCGATCGGCGACGGCGACCGGTTGGTCGAGATCGAGCTCGACCAGGTGCAGGCGTGGGGCTGGCTCACGTTCCTGACCGATCTGCGGCTCATCCTCGCCGAGCGGGTCGGGGTGGGTGAGGAGGGCACGCCGGATCAGGACGAGCAGCGCGACGACTACCTGCGTGCCGCGTACGAATGGGCCGGCTTCGTGCAGGGATCGATGCTCGAGGTACTCGACCCGACCGAGTCCTGACTGGCAGGCTGGTGCCGACCGCGGCACCCGGCCGCCCGAAGGATGGTGGACGGATGTCGCGTACGGACTCGGACCCGAGGCAGCGGCCGACCACACTCGCGCCTGATCGCGCGACCGAACGTGCCGAGCCCTTGCGGCGCGTGTTCCGCGACCCGGCGGGCACCGCGGAGTCGCTGGAGTCCGCGGCGCTCGTGCTCGGCGGCGTCGGGTTCGTCGTCGTCGGCCTGATCGCCTGGGTGGTGTTCTGGAACCGTGAGCTGCCGATCTCGGGCTCGGGGTCGCTCACCGAGTTCGTCGCCGTGACCTGCGCGTTGGTCGCCATCGCCGCGTTCGTGTTCGGGCGCCTCGTGCTCCGGGTGCCGTCGCCGACGCTGCGCGCGGAGGTCGGTCCCGGCCTCTCGGTCCCCGGTGCACGCCTGCACTGGTTCGACCTGATCGCGCTCGCGCTCGCGCACGCGGTGATCGTGCTGCTCGGCTGGACGGGCCTCGGTGCGGTGCTCGAGCTGAGCTTCATCGGCGCCGAGGTGTACGCGTTCCCGGGCGCGCTGCTCGCGGGCGTCGGCGCGGCCGTCACCATGTACGCCGTGTTCCTCTCCGCGGCGCGCCTCACACCCATGCTGCTCTCGCTCGTGCTCGCGGTGTTCCTCGTGGTCGGTGCGCTCGCGAGCATGCTGAGCTCGAGCGACCCGCTGTGGTGGCAGAAGAACCTCTCCGCGCTCGGCATCGCCGGGGATGTCTCGGCGCTCGCCTTCAACCTCACGCTCATCATCGCGGGCGCCATCGTGACGACCATCGCGAGGTATGGCACGGCGACGCTGCCGACGTCGACGCCGCGCGAGCTCAGCCGTCGCAACCGGGTGCGCATCGGCTTCGTGCTGATCGGGGTGTTCCTCGGCTGCGTCGGGATCTTCCCCGTGAACGAGTTCTTCTGGCTGCACAACTCGGTCGCCACGGGTATGGCGGTCGTCTTCGCGGTGCTGGTGTTCGCGCTGCCGCGGCTCGCGCCGTCGATGCCGCGCGTGTTCGTGCTGCTGGGATACGTGTTCGTGGGCGTGATCGCGCTGCTCGCGGTGTTCTTCGTCACCGGGTACTACAACCTCACGGCGGTCGAACTGGTCGCCGCGGTGCTGATCTTCGCCTGGATCATCCTGTTCCTGCGCAGTGCGGGCGTGATCCGGCGCGAGTCGCCCACGCAGGCCGAGTCGCCGATCACGGTGGCCGCCCCCACACAGACGGATGCCTCGGGCGTGTAGTGAACTGGTCCCCAGATGTTGGACTGGCCGAGTAGGAGCTTAGGGCTACGCCGC